>JBAZUT010000005.1 GCA_041661265.1 Candidatus Paceibacterota bacterium
ACTGAGCTACAACGGCATAGTTAACTAACAACTCATGACTGATAACTATTATAACTATAATGTGTCTTCCTTTTCGTTATAAGTTATGGGTCATGAGTTATTGGTTATTTGGAGCCGACTGTCAGAGTCGAACTGACAACCTACTGTTTACAAAACAGTTGCTCTGCCATTGAGCTAAGTCGGCATGCTTGGGTCGATCCCTTTTTCTTCATCCTGATCCTCGCTATCTTCTTTTCCCCTTCTTACGCCTTTTTTCATTTTTCCCAATATTTCAGTGAGTTTGTGCTTCGCCTTCTCATACGTCGGATCGATCTTGGTTATCTGGCGGAAGCACTCAATGGCGTCCTTGTAGTTCCTTCTCCGCGCATAGATTGTTCCAAGATGCCAATAGGCCTTCACATCGATCGGATTCTTCATGATCATCTTTATATATTCTTTTTCCTTGTTCGTCTTCCGCTCATCTCCCAAATTCTCAACAATATCTTCCGCATCCGCGTTTTTTTCATTGATCTCATTCACAGCCTCTGCAGTTTCAGGAACGATAGCAGTTCCGGGAACAATATCGGAAATTTTTTCAGAAACAATATTTGCCGATCCTTCCCGGATCTCCGGCTCTGCGCTGAAGACAGGCTCCTCCGGCTCGACCGCTTTCTTTTCCGGAACCTGCATGTCTGCATGCTTGTTTATATTCTTCCAATCGAATTTTCTCACTTTTCCAAAAGCCTTGTTCACACCGGCGGAAACGGCATTGCTTCCGGTTTTCACGTCATGCTCATCTTTCTCTTCATTATCATTGAACAGTTTTTCGATCTTCTCGACATTTTTCTCCCGAAGCTTATTAATGAGTGCAACGATCGTGTTGTCGAATTTCAAAAAATTAATTCTGGCCTTCCTTAACAGTTTTTCGAACCAGATCCAGAAAAGATCCATTTTTTTCTTGTATTCTTCCTTGCTGATCTTTTTCACCAGTCTTTCATAAAGATATTGGAACTTTTCCCTTTCCCTTTTTTCGACTTCATTATAATTCCCTGACCAAAAACCATCGCTTGCATCGTCTTTCAGCTTGGGAATATTCCTTCCCAGTATAACGATGATCACTCCGGACGCTATCATTATAATGACCTGTGGAATCAAGTCAAATTCCATATTTTTGTATTAGGTGATAGAACTATTTTTTTTGCTTTATTTTGCCGAGAGGAACTCTTTTTGCGCTTTTATCATCAAACATCGCCGTAACCTCTTCCTCGAGGATATGCCTGTCTTTCACGATCGCCTTCTTGCCTTCAACAATGATCTCCGTTCCGAGATCAGGCATCTTTGCCAGCGCTTTCCTGTATACATCGGATTCAAAACCGAGGCAGCATTTCAGCCTTCCACAAAGACCGGAAAGCCTTTCGCTTCCCCTCTGTCCCATCTGCTGGACCCTTGCGTCGTCGGTTGTCACGCTTTTCAGGCTTCCCGAAAATTTTATACAGCAAAGCTCTCTTCCGCATGCGCCGAATCCGCCCTTTCCCCTGGCTTCATCCCTGGATCCGATCTGCTGCAATCTGATCGATCTCTGGAAATTCTTTGAAAGTATCTTCACAAGATCGCGAAAATCCACTCTTTTTTCGGCTATGAAAGAAAAAACGATCTTTCCTCCGTCAAAACTGAAATGAGCATCCACGATCTTCATCGGAAGCGCTTTCTCTTTGACGAGATTCTTGCAGACGTTGATCGCTTCCTTGGCCTTTTCCCTGTTCCTGTTCAATGTTTCAACATCGACCGATGTCGCCTTTCTCACGATCTTCGGGATCTCAGGGGAATCGTCTTTAACATTCACCTCTTCGACCCTGCCCGCTTCGGAGCCCGATTCAAGGTTCAGGACAACGCTGTCGCCGACATCCAAACCCCAATTCCCGGAATCGCATACCATAGGACTTTCCCACGGAAATATTTTAACTTTTATCTTCATATTGAAAAAATCAGTTTTTGCTAATAATGGCTACTAGATCTCGAATTTTGTAAATCTTTTCACCTGGATATTCTCTCCGAACTTTGCGATCTTTTCGGTCACAAGCTCGCCCACCTTCTTCTCGGGATCCTTTACGAACGGCTGGGAAAGAAGGCACACCTCCTCGAGATATTTCTGCATCTTTCCTTCGATTATCCTTTCGATAACCTCTTTCGGCTTCTTCTCGTTCTTGGTCGCTTCTGCAAATTCCTCTCTCTTCTCCTTTACGAATGCGGGATCGACTTCTGCAGCGCTCACGTATTTCGGGCTTGCCGCAGCAATGTGCATAGCCAGGTCATGGACCAGGCTCCTGAACTCTTCGCCTCGCGCCACAAAATCACTCTCGCAATTGACTTCGATCAAAACGCCAAGTTTTCCGTTGCTGTGAATATATGACCCCACATACCCCTCGGCAGTTCCCCTTCCGACCTTCTTGTCGGCGATCTTGGAACCTCTTTTCCTGAGAACTTTTATGGCCGCGTCAAAATCGCCAGAGCTTTCCTCAAGGGCTTTTTTGCAATCAACCATGCCGGCGCCCGTGAAATCTCTCAGCTTTTTTACATCTTGTGCATTTATCATATATATTGATCTTAGGTTATTAGAACTATTTTTTTATCTTTGCTTTCCCTTCGATCACTGCCTCAGAGATGGCATTCACCACAAGTTCGATCGATCTCATGGCATCGTCATTCGAAGGAATGGGCTTTGCAATGAAAGTCGGATCGGTGTTCGTGTCGACAATTGCGACGATGGGAACCTTTCTCGCCTTCGCTTCGGCGACTGCCGTTTCTTCTTCTATGATATCCACAATGAAGATCGCCTCGGGGATCTTTTTCATATCCTTGATCCCGCCGTATTTGATGTCCATCCTTTTAATGTCTCTATTGATCTCAACGATCTCTTTTTTGGTGTATTTTTTCTCCAATTCTCCGGCCTGCTTCTGCTTGACAATGTCTTTATATCTTTCGACTCCCGGATAGATCTTGTCAAAGTTCGTGAATGTTCCGCCAAGCCATCTCTCATTTACATATGGCATGCCGCACTTTTCAGCAGCTTCTTTGACGATCTTCTTGGCCTGTCTCTTTGTACCCACAAACAAAATCACGCCTCCTTTTGCAGTAAGCTCTTTGACATATTCGACGCTCTCATCCAATTTCTGCTTCGTCTGCGCGAGGTCGATTATGTTTATCCCATTCCTTACGGTGTAGATGTATTCCGACATCTTCGGATGCCTCTTTGACTTTTTGTGGCCAAAGTGAACACCCGCTTTCAGCATATCCATCATGCTGATCTCTTCGTTCTTTTTAACGCTCATTGTGATTCCTTTCTTTTAGGCGGCGTATGATCCGGCTTTTTTTATTCCGGACAAAGCTATTCGCTTTTTCATCGTTCCGCCAGGTTTCGCCCTTCCGGGCATATTAGCTAATTAACAAACTATTCAAAGATTACACTTCGCTTTACGCTAGAAAACAGTATAACACAAAAATAAAATATGGCAATAGTTTGAAGAAAAAACAGCAGATCCGGGCCGCTCCCGGGAAAGGCCGCGAAAACTTGCCAAATATAAATTTCTCTGCTAGAATGTAAAAGCTTTAAAATATATTTAATTAAACATAAGAAGATCCAGAAAAATATGAAGAAAGATATTCATCCAAAATATGGCAAATGCATCGTGAAATGCGTATGCGGAAACACGTTCGAAACGAGATCATCTACGTCCGAGATCAATGTTGAAGTATGCGGCGCCTGCCATCCGACATATACGGGACAGAAAAAGATAGTCGATTCAACAGGGCGCGTCGACAGATTCAACAAGCTGCTCGGCCAGAAGAAAGGCAAGCTCCGATCGAAAAAGGAAAAGAGATCGGCAAAATCCATCAAAAAGATCGAAAAGAAAAGTATTGTGACCGATACCGCCACTGACAATAATTAGCGATTCATATCCAGACCTCATTTTTTTCTTCCGGCCCGGCCGGAGACGAAATGGGGTTTTTAGATAAAAACATTTATGATTGCAAAACTCGACGAACTGAAAAAAGAATATGAGGATATCACCGTGAAACTCAGCCAGAATGAGATCATTTCGGATACGCAAAAATTCAGAACCTTGAGCAAAAGACAGAACAAGCTTCGGACTGTCGTTGAGAAATACGACTACTATCTTATTCTGGAAAAGAATATCAAGGACAACAAGGGATTGATCGAAAGCGATGAAGACGAAGAAATGAGAGCAATGGCGCAGGAAGAGAATGAAAAGCTTGAAAAAGAGGCCGAAAAGCTGAAAAACGAACTTGAAGAAATGATCATTCCCAAAGATCCCAGGGATGAAAAAGATGTGATCGTCGAGATCCGCGCCGGAGCAGGCGGAGACGAAGCCGGGCTTTTTGCGGCGGAACTTTTCAAGATGTACGGAAAATTCGCGGAAAAGAACAAGTGGAAAACATATATCCTGAACTCGAATGTCTCATCCATCGGCGGATTCAAAGAGGTCATATTCGAAATAGACGGAGACGACGTTTTTGCGAAGATGAAGTATGAAAGCGGGGTCCATCGCGTACAGAGAGTTCCCGAAACCGAAAAGCAGGGACGCGTCCACACTTCGACCGCCACAGTGGCCGTGCTTCCGATCGCCGAAGAGGCCGACATCAAGATCAGGAATGAGGATCTGCGGATTGACACCTATTGTTCTTCCGGGCCGGGAGGACAAAGCGTGAATACGACCTATTCAGCCATCAGGATAACCCACGTTCCCACCGGACTTGTTGTCTGCTGCCAGGATGAAAAATCCCAGCTGAAAAACAGGGCGAAAGCGATGCAGATCCTGAGATCCAGGCTCCTGGCCGCAGAAGAAGAAAAACGGATGAAAGAAGAAAAAGATGCGAGAAAGAGCCAGATCGGCACCGGAGACCGGAGTGAAAAGATCAGGACCTATAATTATCCCCAAGACAGGATCACCGACCACAGGATCAAACAAAGCTGGCACGAGATCGGACATGTGCTCGAAGGAAATGTTGACGATATCATTGAAGCGCTGAAACAGGCCGATCTTGCCAAAAAAAGAGGAAAATGAGCCTTTTGAGATACACGCAGAAATGGCGCTAATTAGCGCTTTTTTGTTATACGGACCGAAATATACCGGCAGGTATTGACAAGTCTTACGTTTTGTGCTACAATGGCAAGTCAAAGCTGAAAAGCCGAGACCATAGACGTCAGCGATCAAAGCAGAATTTGGACATTGGTGTTCAAGATAAGCGCCGAAATTTAAGGCACTACGAGCTTAGCTCAGTGCAATGACAATAATTGTCACACCAGGCAAACTTTGTGAATGCCATCGCGAAAAAGGAAACTTTGATCATAGCTCACCACCTAAAAAAATAAAATCGTTTGTTCGAGAATTTGACATAGTTTGAGTTGAGAGAGAGAATAAAAAATCGTCCGATAGGGTCGGACGTCCGCCAAAAGGAGGAAAGATTTTAATGGAATTAAACAATTGAACACAAGGATAGGCTTCAGTCCCTGCTAAATAGCGGAGACAATCCGGGATAAGAACCTGGAGCAAAGAACCCTATCCTTTTCTCGTATCTAAAATTTTTTATCGATTTAAACAACAAGACATTTCAGTCTGTTTTTTTGTGCTTAATTTCTGGAACCATAAATAAAAAAAGCGATTCAATTAAACCGCAATTATTTTATTATATTTTGCGACAACAACGTCATCCCTCATTATAAATATATGAATGGCTTTTATTATATGAGGATCGAGATAATCCAGATCTTCTGCTGTCTCATATTTCAGACATAACTCATGGATTTCTGATATATTATTTATTAACCAGTTTATTTTTGTTTGTTTTAACCCATCTGACCATTTTGTTATTGAGATTACTCTTGCCGGACCTGCAGAATATTCGAGTCCAAAGCCCATAGAAATTTCTTTGACCAGTTTGACCAGTTCTTTTTTCATCCTAACAACTTCAGACTCTTTTCCTGCGTTTATTGATTTTATTTCCGCTATTCTTTCGTCTATATCCAATTTTTATGCCTCCATTTTTATATGGTAATGCAAGCGCGGTATTGCGTCAACTGATATTATGCCGCCCCATCGTCTCCCCCGGCGCAATACTGGAAATATCGTTTCGTTTTCAGCTCTGCAGAGGAGTGTTCCATCTCCTGATCGTTTCATAGATGCGATATAGAGCATTCTCATTTTTACTGTAATATCCCGGCACAAGCACTTCATCGATCCGCCTCAGGCCCAATGCCTCCAGGTCTTCTTTGTGTTTATCCAAAAGCCTTTTGGAACTTTCTCTCAAATGCATGCTGAGCAGCAACGACTCTCCGTCTTCCTTCAGCTTGACTTTTATTTTTCCGATCATTTCTTTCATTATCACCCAGCCCAGCCCCCGGCCCCGGACTTTTTGAGAGACGGCAATGTCCTCAAGATAGATGCACGGTTCGCCTTTATCCGTTTTATCTTCGACTCCGATCGCATATCCCAGCAATTCTTTCTCTCCGCCGTCCCCTTTTCCGACAAGAACAACAGAGTAATCAAAACCGTTCCCGCTCTCGATGTCATCTATCAGTCTTTTCCCCTGGATGAGTTCATCCTTCGCATATATCTCTTCTTCGAGCCTGATGATTTCGCCGAGATCTCCCCTGTCCAAAGACCTGGTCTCATGATCACTGAAATTATTATCTTTCATACTGAATCTGTAAAATTAATATTTAATTCCCGGCCATACGACCTTCATGGTCAGAGCACATCCTTCAACGCCACTCCCGTATATGATTCTTTGTATTTTGCGATTTGCTCGGGAGTTCCGGTCGCAACAACCCTTCCTCCCTCGTCGCCTCCCTCAGGCCCGAGATCGATGACATAGTCAGCGGATTTTATTACATCAAGATTGTGCTCTATGACAATGACCGTGTTTCCGCCGTTCACCAGGCGGTTCAGGTGCTTATTCAACATTCAATCAAATCTGCCATCAGAATCTAGAAATGCTATTGCTTATCGGTTATCTCATATATTTGATACAAAGCATCTTCACCTTCATTATAATAATCCGGAACCAGCGCTTCATCAACGAGCCTCAAACCCAATGTTTTTAAGTCTTCCTTATGCTTCTCAATCAATCGTTGGGAGCTTTCCCTCAAATGCATATCGAACAGTAATGGTTTTCCGCTTTTAGCAGCTTTATCTTTCAATTTTTCAATCATGTTTTTCATTATCTCCCAGCCAAAACCCTGACCTTGGGCCTTTGGAGAGACAACAATATCTTCAAGATAAACACAAGACTTCCCCTCATCGGTTTCATCTTCCACTCCGACTATATAACCCAGTACTTCTTTCTTGCCGCTACTTTCTTCGCCAGTGAGAATTAAAGAATAATCAAAACCATTACCATTTTCTATATCTACAATCAATTCCTCTCCCTGATTAAGATCTTCATTTCCATAAACTTCTTCTTCAAGTTTTAAAACATTATCTAGATCTTCCCTGGATAGAGACCTTGTTTTACAATTATTGAATCCAATCTTTGATTTGCTATTCCGTTTCTTTTTTTGCTCTTTCTCGTTTTGATTTTCCCAAATAATTTTTACTCCCGCCTCTTCAGCTTCAAGATAATAGCCACCCGGACGATTGTACTCACCAGTTTTTTTATAAGTCTTATCATCGGAGTCCATTTTTACAATCCCACTGGCAGAGGGAAGGTCATTATTCGCCTTGCCCATGACCAGCTTCTTGACACCTATGGATCTGGCATAATTCATCAAATATTCAAATAGTTTATCCGACAACTGCTCCGAATAATTCGTACTATAAAGAGTGTTTGATTCTATATTATCCACGACCAGAGCTGAATTGCCATCTTCGTCTGTGCCTATCCAGCACCATGCGGCCGTAACCGGTTCATTCTTAGCCTCATCCCAGATATTTACTATCTGTATACCCAGATCAGTCCCATAATCAGAAATAGTAGATTCTTTGGAATCGCCATAAAAGCCAGATTCAATCGAGATACAGCATGGAGAATAGTTTCCCTGATATAGGTCAACATCGGGATTTCTGGCCCAAGCAAATATGCTCATCGGACGACTTTCGAGCTTCTCCCTTTCCCTATCAGACCTCTCGGAAAAAAGATTGGCCAATGTGGAACTATCCGAATCGTAATGGTTGAATTGTTCGCCCAAACCTTCTTTTATTTCCTGCACCAGAGAAGAAGATCTCGCTTCCCCAAGGGCCACAGAAAGAATAGATCCGATATTTTCCCGAAAATCTTCTATCCTTTTTTCCAACAAACCGAATTTTTCCTTGAGATCATTTTTCGCCCTGGATAAAATTCGCTTTGCCTCCAGAAGGTCTCTGGCCGCAACAGTTTTATCCGAGGAGTATTCTTTGAATTTTTCTTCGGCTTTGATCACATTATCATGACTTTTGAATACGTCATTTTTTAATCTATCGAATGCATTAATATCCCCCATGATCTTGTCCCAAAGAGGAATTTCTTTTCGTTTTTTCATTTTTTCCTTGAGATTAGCAATCCCGGTTTCCATGCCTTTGGCCTTAACCTCATTGCCTTCTTTTATCGCTCTTGAAAGTTCGTTCTCCATTTTTTCCATAACTTCATTCATTTCATCATTGCCGCTATCCTGAAGTTTATGACCCATGAGATCCTCTTGATATTCCTTTATCACTTCCTTGACCCTATATGTATAGGTTGATATCGTTTCTTTTATTCTGTTAATGGGAGTGGCAACGGTCTCTGAAAAAGACAATTTACTGTTTCCTGAGTCCAGAGAAAAATATTCCGTTTCGGAATAGTTAAGCCACTTTTCAACATCGATACCGTTACTGGCTATTTTTTCCACTATTTTTCCATTGTTTTTGTAAGTCTTGAGGTTTTTTTGCATTGCGATCCTGAATTCGTTTGATTCAGGATCCATTTCGGGATTCTCAGACAATATTTCTTTTTTTGCCTCAAACATGAATTTGATATTGTCCTTTGAATCTTCGTCAAATTCAGGATATTTTACTAAAAGCTTAGAACCAAACCTAGGGTTTTCCGACACCGCTTCAATCAAAAAGGGATTATTTTTGATAGCATCGAGAGCCTGCTCGGGATTTTTTGCCAGAGAAAAAAGAGAAAAAGCGATATCCATTGACTTTAAAGCCTGCTCATAAAAAACGGGCGTGGTATCTTTAATTCTGTTAAGCATTTTTTTCACAACGGGATCTCTGTCGACCAGTTCACTGGGAGTAATATTGATTTTAAATTTATCCATCGCAAGATAGGCATTGTCAGTCTCTCCGTTATACAAATACTCCACCAATGCCTCCTTCAACACATTCTGGATATTGGGCTTAGAAAATAATTCCGCCGACAAATGGAACCGTTCGACAATATCGACAGCGCTTTCAATGAAACAGAAATAATCCCGTCCGTTATTATTTTCATCTGACCGATATTCAAGCAATTCGTTCAGCGCGAACTCCGCAGCGCGCTTTTGAATTTCCGGATCATTGATAGTATCTTCCAAAACTGGATAATTATCAATTAAGTTTATGATTCGGGATGTATCTCTGTCATCTATAAATGAATCAATAACTTTCTTAAACATATCCTGCATCGCTTTCGGCGGTATCGGAAATTTGTCATCAATTTCTTTGGCAAATTGTTCATGGTCACGATCCAACAGACAATCGCCTAAAGCTTTTCTGACAGAGTATTGGATCTCGTCCGGCGCAAGAGAGAAAGTGTGTTTAACTTTTTCAGCATCATCGAACCTGCCATCGCACAAACACATACACAAGGCTTCTTTGGCAGACGATTTCACTTCCGAACTGTAAATTGTCTCTGGCTTTACTGAAAATTTTTCTATGATTTGTGAAATGTGACTAACACATCCGTATTCCAGGTCGCTTGTTATCACATTTTTAACCTGGTTTTGTAACTTGGCGTTTGAAATCATCTCGTTTGAGATGTTGAACCTTTCTATTATTTCATCCGCATAGTTTAAATATTCCTCATCTTTCTGCGGATTATAATAGGAAGATAAACAGGCAATTATCGCTTTCATGCCAACCTCCTGAACGGTTTGTGCGGATAATGAAAAATCCTCCTGTATTTTTAGAGCATATTCGATGTAGTGGCCATATTCTCCGGAATCGTAATAACTAAGAAGACATTCTGTAAATGCGTCTTTTGCAGATTTGGCAACTTGCTCAGCGGTCAAAATAAATTTGTTTTGGAATTCTAAAGCATTTTTAAATAACCCTCTCGACAACTCCAAAGACATCCCTTCACAGGCAGCTTCTCGTTCTTCAAGGCCTGATAATATTTCATCGGGCAAAGAAAATTCTTCCTTTATGGCCAATGCATCCTGCAAATCTCCAGACCGAAGACTTTGGATTATCTTTTGCTGCGCGTCCCGCTGCTCCGGAGTGAAATTAAGCTCTTCTTTCAACATTTTAACATCGATAGGATTTCCGGCCTTTTCTTGTTCCGTCCTCTTGTCTGTCACTGCAATCCTCCCAATTTGACTTTCAAAATTTTGTTCTTTCATATTACTTTGAATAATTAGAACTTGTCCCTGGCTACTGCCTTATTTTATCAAAAAAAACGGTTATTTGCTATTACTATGCCGATTATGCGTCTAGAATCCCTTTCAACGCCACTCCCGTATATGATTCTTTGTATTTTGCGATTTGCTCGGGAGTTCCGGTCGCAACAACCCTTCCTCCCTCGTCGCCTCCCTCAGGCCCGAGATCGATGACATAGTCAGCGGATTTTATTACATCAAGATTGTGCTCTATGACAATGACCGTGTTTCCGCCGTTCACCAGGCGGTTCAGGACGTCGAGCAATTTTTTTATGTCGTCAAAATGCAGTCCCGTCGTCGGTTCATCCAAAATATACAGAGTTTTTCCCGTTGCGCGCCTCGCGAGTTCGGTGGCAAGCTTTATCCTTTGCGCTTCACCGCCGGATAGGGTTGTCGCCGCCTGTCCGAGATGGATATATCCGAGACCCACGTCTTTCAGAACTTCGAGCGCGTCGGAGATCTGCGGAATATCCTTGAAAAAAACTGAAGCGTCGGCGACCGTCATATCCAGAACTTCAGCGATGTTCTTGCCTTTATATTTCACTTTCAGGGTTTCCTGATTGTATCTGGTTCCGTCGCAAACCTCGCACGGAAGATATACATCCGGCAGAAATTGCATTTCAACCTGGATCAGCCCCTCGCCCTTGCAAACCTCGCAACGCCCTCCCGGCACATTGAAGCTGAACCTTCCCGGCTGATAGCCGCGGGCCCTGGCATCCTGAGTAAGCGTGAATATCTCCCTGATGGGCGTGAAAAGTCCCGTATATGTCGCAGGGTTGCTCCTGGGCGTACGCCCGATCGGAGACTGGTCGATCTGGATGATCTTGTCTATATTGTCGATGCCCTCGATCTTCCCGTGCTTTCCGGGCTTCTGCATAAGGTGATGCAGCTTCCTTGCAACGGATTTATAAAGAACCTCATTGACCAGGCTCGACTTTCCCGACCCGGAAACTCCGGTCACGCAAGTGAGGACCTTCATTGGAAAGCTGACATCAATGTTCTTGAGATTGTTTTCCGTCGCCTTGTATACCGTAATGAAATTCTTTCCGATCTTCCTTCTTGATGTTGGAGCCTCGATCTTCTTCCTGCCCGAAAGATAGTCTCCGGTTATCGACTCCTTGTTCTTCAGGATCCCTTCATATGATCCCGAATAAACGATCCTCCCGCCGTTCTTTCCTGCGCCGGGCCCGATATCCACAAGATGATCCGCCTCCCTCATCGTTTCCTCGTCGTGCTCGATGACGATCAGAGTGTTCCCGAGATCGCGAAGATGCTTCAGTGTTGCCAGAAGTTTTTTGTTGTCCCTCGCATGAAGGCCGATCGACGGTTCATCAAGAACATAAAGGACTCCTACAAGAGCGGACCCTATCTGGGAAGCAAGCCTTATCCTTTGCGCCTCTCCGCCGGCAAGGGTCATTCCGCTCCGGTCCAGCGTGAGATAGTTCAAACCGACATCAACCAAAAAACCAAGCCTGTTCTTTATTTCCGTGACCACTTTCCCGACCGTCATCTGCTCCCGCTTTGAAAGATCGAGATTGCCGAAATATGAAAGAGATTCAGTGATGGACATCGCCGAAACTTGCGCAATGTTCTTTCCTTTGACCTTCACCGAAAGAGCTTCTTTTTTCAGCCTGGCCCCGCCGCATTTTTTGCACGGGCTGGTGTTCATATATTTTTCTATTTCCTTCCGCCACGATTGGGATTCCGTCTTAAAATATCTTCTTTCCAGGTCTTTTATAAGACCCCCAAAGCGCAGATTAAAGGCACGGGTTCCCTGTTTCGTATAATACATGACTTCGATCGTTTCTTCTTCCTTGCCGCCGAAAAGTATCGTATCCAACTTCTCTTTCGGAAGATCTTTCAGCCTCGTGTTCTGCGATATCCTCAATTTCTGCGCCACTGAATTCAAAAGAGATCCATAGAAATTATTCTCTTTGTAGCTCCACGGCAGGATCCCTCCTTCGCTTATTGTTTTTTCAAGATCAGGCATGACGAGCTTGGGATCGATCTCCATCTTGCTTCCGATCCCGTTGCATTCTTCGCAGGCGCCATATGGGCTGTTGAACGAAAAAAGACGCGGCGCGATCTCGCAAAAAGCGATCCCGCAATCAACACAAGAAAGATCCTTGTTCATCGTCAGCTCCTCTTTGTCATATGCAACCCTGACCAGGCCCTCTGAAAGGCCCACGGCCTGCTCTGTGGCTTCGAATATCCTGCTTATATTCTTCTCGCTTATCTTCAATTCATCCACAAGAACTTCAATATCATGCATCTTATATCTTTCCAGATTCGTTTTTTCATCCAGCTTTACGAGCTTCCCGTCGATCCTGGCCTTTGAATATCCCCTTTTATACATCTCATTCAAAAGCTGGAGATATTCCCCTTTCTTCCCGCGCACGATCGGCGAAAATATTCTGATATTTTTTCCTTCTCCTATCTCCAGGATCCTGTCCGCCATCTGCTCGATTGAAAGCGCCGTTATCGGCTTGCCGCAATTGATACAATGAGGAACGCCGATCTTCGCAAAGAAAAGGCGCATATAATCATATATTTCGGTTATGGTCCCGACAGTGGACCTCGGGTTGTGGGATGCGGCCTTCTGGCTTATAGAGATCGTCGGAGAAAGCCCTTCAATATAATCAACATCGGGTTTTTCCATCTGCCCCAGAAATTGCCGCGCATAGCTGGAAAGGCTCTCGAGATACCTCCTCTGTCCTTCCGCAAAGATCGTATCAAAAGCCAGCGTGGATTTTCCGGATCCCGATATGCCTGTAAAAACTATGAATTTGTCCCGCGGAAGTTCAAGGTCTATGTTCTTGAGATTATGTTCCCGGGCGCCTTTTATGATTATCTTTTTCATATATGGATTATAGCAGATTTTTTTGATAGCTCCACCATCTTACTCCGGATGAAGGCCTATGTCCAGGCATAGAGCCGGTCCGCCCGATGAAAAACGGATAAATGGTTCTGGCTTTCCGAGGTTTTCCTCAAGAAAAAAACCCACTTATATTGAAATGGGCTTATCAGTAGGACTTATATACACTCAGAAGCTCTGAACCGGCAAGCGAATCCATAATGCCTTTTACTTCCGGAATATTATGCGATTCGGGCAATATGTCCAAGGACCCCACTTCAAATTCAGGGCCGAGATATTCAGGAACATTTTCCTTGCTTATCACCAGTATCCTGTCGCCCGAAAATTCGCATGTTATGGTTTCCTGGTTCATGAGAGCTCTTATTTCGTGCAATCTCGCTACCAGTTGTTTGAATGTCTTTTTTTCTTCTGTCTTTTGTTCATTTTCCATTTACAGAAAACCTCCATACGCTAAATATTATCCATATCCGGCAAAAAAGTCAAACGACATCCGGAGTTCTTTGCTTTTTCCCCCGGATGTAATATAGTTACTGTATGTCACGATAACAAATTCACCCAAAACCATGGCTTTCAGTCCTGAAATCAACATGAGTGCAAATCCCGCAGAAAACAAGCCGCCTACCGACCCCTTGGCTGCATATAAAAAAGATTTTGAAAATAGAGCGAAAGAAACAGAAAAAAAGAAATCTGATTTTCTCGCATCCAAAGGATACGAACTTATGAATACGGATCTTACAAAGATCGAGATCCCGGATCTTGGAAAACGGCTGCTTGATGAGATCGAAAATGTAAAGAAAAGATTCCAGGAAAGAGAAACTAGCCGTGGAAATTACGGAAAGCTCAAGGAGATAAGCATGCATGATTCCAGATGGCTCAGCAATATGGTCGATTTTATCAAGGAAAATAGCGATAAATCCGAGATCATAAAAAAATTCTGATGCGAATACGAAATAAAATTCAAAGGAATGCCCGACGAAAAGGGGCATAATTATGGCAATGAATGCAGAAATTCTATAATAGGAACCGTTGCAACAGAAAAAGTCCTAGAAAAAGAGTTTGGGTTCAAGATCGACCCCGGAGATCCCGAAAAAGATATCAACTATAAGATCGATGCGGTAACCGAGACGAAAGACAAGAATGGCAGGAAAGTTTTTATCGCCATACAATATTTTTCAAAAAACTGGGAAAACCTGCTTCCGATAGACAAGGTTTTCCTTTCCGAAAACGGCATGGTGCAGCTGTTCAGCGAGGAAGACCTGAATAAAGAATGGCGGGGCTATGCGCAAACCGAATTTGCAAAAGATATGGAAGAAAAAATACAAAAAACAAAGAACGGATGCATTAATTTCATCAGAGATCACGAGAAAAAACTTGGTGATGCAAAATTCATGCTAATGCTCGCAACTATGCCGGTCGGCTCTGAGCACAAACGGCCCATTGTGGACGAAACCGGCGAGCTCGTCAACAAGAATAAAAAAGAGCATTTTTGCAGGCAGTTCAAAGACGAATTCGACGGAAAGGTAAACGGAAAGAAATTTCTGGACAATTGATATGAAATTTTATACGCGTTTTGAATGAACATACACCAGGATTTGCAGGAATGACACAAATATATCAAAACAAGAAAACGGCTATTTGTCACATTTCTATCACACAAAAACCATCGCTATCTACCCGCCCGACTATCCGCCTCCGGCGAAACTTGCAGACAGGCGCACACACCGGCTGACGCCGGTGGTTTTTTGTTATAAAAAAATCCTTACAGCGATATTGTTGATAGTAATATCACCGTAAGGAGCAAATAGTTAAGGCATTGTCTTAACTATTTCAGTAAATTCACTGAGTTGTTTATCGATTTGGATAAGATATGGCCTGGCAGAATCCTCCCCAAACGTGTTTTCTAACTGTGCATATTGTAAATATGTAGTTTTGAACTCACTTGATAATCTCTTTCCATCTTCTTTGGATTTTATTCCACTTTTAAGATATTCATCGATTTTAGCCATATGCCCCCTTAATTCAAATTCATTTTGGGACATCGGAATGCCGCTTTTCAGATTATTTATATGCTCTCCCTCGTGAGCAATGGTGCCTCGGATCGTATCGGGATATTCCATGGCTTTGGAGCTTATTCTCATCCCATCAAGCGAACCGGCTCTCCAATCAATAAAATACCATTTTAACCATTTTGGAATAGGCAGGGAGATTTTTAATTTAGACTCGGTCTTACCAAAAACCACATTACCATACTCGTCTGCTCCAAGATCTTGCGCATATTTGACGAAACCGTTCTCATAACCATACTCTTTTCCTATAGTATTCAAAAGGTTTTGTCCTGATTCGTCTGTTTGTTTCTCCTTCCATATCTTGAAGAGATTTTCAACCTCAGTATCATGCGCTCCGCCCAGTATTTTTCTTTCAATTCCAGGCATGGGCAGCTTGCCGACAGCCATGCCGGTGGCCAATTTACTCATAAGACGAGCTGCGGCCTTACGCAAGTCTTTTATGGAAATTTTCCTAGAAGACTTTGCGGCAACCGCTTCTAAAACTTTTTCTCCGGCCTTCTCAAATGATATTACATTGACATCCGGCATAGTGTATATCATTCCCTCCAAAACGGTTATTCCCAATCCGGGAATAGTTTTGGACAGGAAAGTCTCATTTGCAACCATAACTTCTATGCTCTCCAGATCGAGAATTGCTTCTTTTCCCGTTTCCGGACTGAATCCTTTGGCGTAGTTATACTTTGTCCATGATTCTCCAATTTCAAATTTGGACAAATGCCACTGGATAACCTTGCCATCTTGCATCAATCTGGAGTCGGAATTCTCTCCGAAATAATACACATCAGGGTAGGCTTCGAATAATGTCCAGGTACCGTCTTTATATTCCTTTGACACTTTCCAGGAGCCTTCTGCCAAATCTCTGGTTATTTCCAGTTTAACCTTAACCTCTCCAAAGCATTCTTTGGTGTGCCATCCTGAATTATCGCGGGCAATAATACAACTTATCCCCGGAAGTATTAAATTATAATCACTCCCGTTAGAGTAAATCCGATAAGCCGGAGGAGTTTTGAATAACTCGCTTTCATCCATCATTGGTTCTGGTGTTGATTCCGGCGTTGGTGTCGGTGTTAATATGGAAACCAACCTTACATTCGTTGGTATGTTATTGTACTCCCATCTGCCGGTATAAAAATTGTTATGGCCGTATGGAGTATCCTTGGTCGGACCATCGCACGTATTCACTCCGGTATTATAGTCATTCCAGCATTTTGTTCCTGCAAGATTGTCACCGACTAAAATCGGAGTTGGTGTTAATGTTGGTTTTGGTGTTAATACGGAAACCAACCTTACATTCGTTGGTATGTTATTATACTCCCATCTGCCGTTATAGAAGTTGTTGTGGCCGTATGGAGTATCCTTGGTCGGACCATCGCACGTATTCACTCCGGTATTATAGTCATTCCAGCATTTTGTTCTTGCAAGATTGTCGTTAACTGAGATCGGAGTTGATGTTGATGTTGGTGTTTGTGATAATTCCGGCATTGGTGTTGATACAGGAACTATTATTACCATGGAAGTTGGTTCTGGTACTGGTATTTGCGTCACTGTCGGCGTTGGTGTCAGTTCCGGAGTTGGTGTTATCGCTTGTATTGGTTCTGGTGTAGGCACTGCCTTCAACCACACTATCGCTGGAGACAATGTGTCATAATCTATTGTCCGTGATTCTGAAATATACCCAGGTTTATCAAAAAACAAAGTTCTGCTTTCACCTGGATTTAATGTTATTTCATTACACGGCGCCAAACACATACTACCTTCGGAATAACTAACTATTGCATCCGTCGGATATATTTTTAGCTTTATAATTCCCGATGACCCCGATGATGGAGTATCGGCTGCCACTGGAGTGACAAAAATATCTGCGCTGTGCTCAGTTATACTTCCAACTCCAACATAAGCATTTATCGGCTCAGCAAATTTCGTATCTCCTTCTGAAATGACATAAGAAACAGTATAAGCTTCTCCAATCACTTCCAGTATTACGCTATGCGGCATATTCACAAAATCAACACTTGTTAATTTTATATTATATCCGTCTGGATATCCGTCTCCAATATTTACAAAAGTTGCTTCTGCGCTTGGCACGAACACCAAGGCTAACACGAATATGGCTAAAAATGCCATTCCTAATTTTTTATTCATACTTACTACCTCACTGTATTTTCTTCTCCTATGATTGCAAAAGAATGCCTTCAAAACATGCTTCTGCATTTTCTTCATCATCGATTCCGGCACACGCCTGTATGCATACCATTTTATTTCTATTTTTTATCTATAAATATTTTCACTCTTCCCACCTATTTTAAGGTACATTCCATCTCCATTGACCTGGTGTCAGGCCAACGAAACATATTAGCACAAGTTTCAATTCCGTCAATAACTCCGGATTTATAAAAAAAACACCTGGCTTAACACCGGGAGTATATGTTTGGCAGGATGCGCCCGCTACTCCAGAAGAGATGGCTGATTAGAATCAGTCCCGGGCGCTTCTTGGTTTCCGATGTGATTCCTGACCTGTTCTTTGTTTGTGTCTATGGGACTGCGTGTTTGTTTGTCATTCCGAACTTGCTTGCCTCGCCGAAGCTTTAGCGAAGGACGGGCTTGCCTCTGCCGGCAGTCGCTCAAGGAGAGATCCGGAATCTTCGACATTTATCGTTCTTGCTTAACTATATCGCTCGCTTTATGAGTTGACCTTGATTATCAGATATCCCGCAAAAAAAAGAAACACCTGTATTATCAGAGCATTGAATTGCAGAAAATACGAAGCTAATTTTTCTCTTGAATATGCATAATAACCCAGCGATGTATTGAAAATAAATACGATCATCCCGACCGTCGGCAGGAGAAAGATCTTCGAGTAATTTCCCATGTAATCGGGCCCGAACAAGAGATCGTAGTGCAGCGTGATGGGATAATCACCCTTGATCCTGCTGTTCAGAAGAAATATCCATATGGCGAGATTGGAAATAGCGCTGAAGAAAATGATCGTCGTGATAACGCCGTCTTTCCAATATGGTTTCAGAAGCAATAATTTTATGCCGCTAAAAACGAGCTTACTGAATATAAGCGCTCTTCTTTGATATATTTTCAAAAAACTTTCCTTTGGTTCCTGCATTTTTTTTATTAATATTTAACCCTGGACCGCATTCAATGAAACAAAAGCCAGAAGATATCCGATTATGGAAAATAACGCGATAAACGGAAGAGCCGGAATGGGCTTTCTTTCTTTCTGCATAGTGAAATAAAGATGATCCGCCAAAAAACCCGCCGAGGCTCCCAAAATTATCGAAAAAAAGAAAATATCTCCAAGCTTCATAGATGAAACAGCAAAGAAGACCGGAAGCGCCAGATCTCCCGTTCCGAGAAATATGAAATCATTATGATTCTCGCGCTTTATCGCGCTGAATTTTTCAAGCCAGACATTGAGGCCCCTTGGAATGACCAAGGCAAGTATCGCTCCCCTTTCAGCCATGCCCTTGAAAAGCTTTACCATGTGGCGAGTCTTATAGACAGCGATTATATCATATGCGGAGAGAATTACCAGCAACACCGCCGCCATAAGCGGTTCTATGCTCATGCCGAGGCTCGCCGATATTCCGGAAATTCCGAGTATTATGGCGAAATTCTGCGTCCATATCCGGGGATATTTGAATCTTAAAATGACAATTCCCACGGCAATGGCAAATGCCTCCAGCTTCCCGAACAGGATCCCAAGCGGACCCTGCGCGCCAAAAATTATCGCCGCAGAAAAAAACACCTCGAAAAGAAGCCTGCCCTTGAAAAACTCAAGAAAAGCAAGCATCATAGCCGTTGCGATCAAAAATGAGACCAGGAACTGGAATATGTCGATCTCGGCAGCCTTATAGGGCGGCACTTCATTCTCTGCAGGCGGCATATATACGGACTGGACCGGATCCGGCGTGTAGGCCACTCTTCCGGTCGTCATGCTCGTTGCCGTCGAGAAAGAAAGCAGCGCTATGATCCAGAAAGAAACTACGGCCTGAAAAAAATAGTTCAGTTTTAAGTTTTTTATATTTGCCATTCGGTTTTTTATTTTTTTATTTCGATATCTTGAATTTGGACCTAAAACCGCGATTTCGCATTGCAGCAAGAGCCCGAAAACTGCTCGAGGTCCTGAATCCGGTCTTTCCCCTTGAACATCTTTTTGATGAATGATTCTTCATAAAAGTTCCTGCATTTATCTTCTCCAGACCGATCTTTCCAGAGAGCGG
The DNA here is from genome assembly GCA_041661265.1 of Candidatus Paceibacterota bacterium. NCBI lineage: Bacteria > Bacillati > Minisyncoccota > Minisyncoccota bacterium. The sequence goes on from JBAZUT010000005.1 coordinate 19,768, forward strand.
CAAGTAGAAAAACAAATGTGTTTTGAATTAAAAAATTAAAATTAAAAATGCAAAATGACAATGTAAAATGCAAAATATCCCATTCATTTTAAATTTTGATCTGTCATTTTTATTTTTGATATTTTCATTTTGCATTAATTTCGATGTTGCTCATCCGGCTGAATTCCGCGAAATCCTATTGCGATAAAAATACCATATTTTTCAGATTCAGTCCGCAAAGTTCTGCACAAAAATCATCCCGCGCGAACCCGCATCCAGAACTCCGATCCCTATGCGATGGAACAACGGATGCAATATGTTTTTTCTGTGACCCTCGCTGTTCATCAGACCCTGATGCGCGGAAAGAAGGTCTTTGGAATAAGCAAGATTCTCGCCGGAAAAATTGAACTGAACCCCTCCTTCTTTCATTCTGTCAGCCGGCTTTTCACCCGAAAGGTTCGTGTGCGAAAAGTATCCGTTCTCAAACATATCCCCGGCATGGTCTCTTGCGACATCGCTCAGCTTTTCGTCGACCACATATTCATCCAGGCCATTGGCCTTCCTTTCATTGTTGACGAGATTGAACATGCCGCTTTCGTCCGTTTTGCTTATTTTATAATCCGAGGTGGAAAATCCCAGATCCACTTTTTTGTCAGTCTCGTTCTCCTCGATCGTCAGAAAGCTCAGAACATCCATCGTAGAGCTCAGAACCCCTCCGAATATCCTCTTAACACTTTCATTTACGCCGAGAGGATTCATGCTCACGATCTTTCCCGTGTCTGAATTACGAAATTCCTTGTCGATAAAATACGGTAAAGAAAAAGAAAAAGCTATTGAAAACATGAGTATGACCACGACAATTCCATATGCCAGCGACGTGATGCCTCCGGCGGCCTTATTCAGCGAAGAATCTCCCGCCTTGATGATCCTTCCCGACATCAACATCTTTATGATCAATATCAGCAATATCTTGAAAATAAACATATTCGAAAAAAAGCCGGAGACATTCGCGTATGTTTCATCGATCCCGAAATTGCTCACAAGATAATTTGCGCTATATTCATAGGTATAAAAAGCAAGCGCCAAAGAAAGCAGGAAACAAATCAAATTGACGAGGATCAGAAACAATCCTTTTCTCACTCCCCTTACAAAATGCATTACAAGATAGACAAGCACTATGTAATCTATCCAAACCATCATCTGTATCCGGTTATGGTTAATCTTCAGTATTATTTTAGCACAAAAAAACGACCTTATGAAGCCCGCTTTTATTATATTCGCATAATTTTATTTGTATCTGAACCTGTCTATGACGGAATAGGCCACATTATCCGAATGGTCGCCTATCCTTTCCAAATTTCCAAGGATCTCCGCGAAATAATTCCCGCCTTCCACGGAACAGATCCCGTTCTTTACTCTTTCAATGTGATTGCTCAAGGACCTCTTAACGATCTCATCGACCTTATTCTCATGTTTCATGATCTCATTCGCAAGCTCAAGATTATTTTCTTCCAGAGATTTTATGATCAAGTTCTGCATCATTTTCAATTTTCCGAAGATGGCCATCAGTTCGTTCATCGCTTTTTCAGAAAAAACCATATTCCTCTCCTTGAGCCTGGCGATAGTTTCACAAAGCACGAGTATGTGATCAGACATGTGCTCTATGTCCGTCAGGATGTGCATTAAACTATAAAGCTTCAGAGAGTCTATCTTTGTAAGATTCTGTTCCGACACCCTCATGGTATATTCCGATATATTTCCGGTCAGTTCATCTATTTCATCCTCTTCGGTCCGGACCTTATTCAAAAGCTCGATTCTTTCTTCAAAAAGCATCGATTTTGCGCTTTCCAGCATTTCGTAGGTTATTTTTGCCATATTTACCACGGCCTTATTGACTTGCTCCAGAGCTATGGACGGAGTATATATCAGCCTCTTGTCCAGGATCGAAACCCCGGTCTTGGCCGCCGTGTCGTGTGGCATATATTTTTCCGCTATCTTCACGGCTAATGGAACGAGCGGCATGAACAGCAACGTGCTAATGATATTATAGATAGTATGCGCATTGGCGATCTCCATTCCGACATTCTGCGACGTCATTGTCACCAAGAGATAATAATATTTGAAGAACAGGATAAAAATAGTAAGTCCGAAAAAATTAAATATGAGATGGATGAAGGAAAGCGTCGGCGAGAACCTTTTTCCCTTCAGGGCAAGAAAAACTATCTTCAAGCTCGCTCCAAGGTTTACCCCCAAGATCAGAAACAGTCCCGTTCTGACGTCTATGATATCCGCACTTGCAAGAGAAAGGACAAGCACCGAAGAAGCGCTCGCGCTTTGTATGATAAAAGTGAATAAGGCGGCCACGAAAACCGCGAACGGATCGTTGAAATTCAGAGAGTTATATATCACCTGAGAATACGGGCTTCGAAGAAGCAGTTCTGTTCCGTTCAATATGAAATCCATTCCCAAGAACAAAAGCCCCAGTCCGATCGAAGCCTTGCCCAGGCTCCTGTAAACGCGGTTCGTGAAATATGAGAAAAAGATGAATCCGACGGATAGCACCGGCATTGCAAATATTCCGACCCTGAGAGCCGCCAGCTGTACGGTTATGGTTCCTCCTATATTCGATCCGAGCATGACAGGAACGGCATTTCCAAGACTCATTACGCCGGCACCTATGAAGCCGATCAGCATCATGGCAATAGTGCCGCTGCTCTGGATGATCGCTGTCACGCCGGTACCCGCGATGACTCCGGAAACCGGATTCTTCCCGTAACCCTTCACTATCCGCTCAAGCCTGGAACCGAGAACTCTCTGCAGATTGGCGCCAAGAAGATGAATTCCATAAAGAAGGATCGATAATCCCCCCAATATTTCTATGAATATTCTATAGTCGCTTGCAAGCATATTTTATCATTATAGATACTTCATAATAATAATTCTTTTGGATTTTATGTAAAGTGCACAATAGGTGCATAAAATCCGCGCTTATTTGATCGAATTTCTTATCTTTCTCATGAGCTCGAGATAGAAATTCAAGTTATGTATCGTGGCAAGCCTATAGGCCAAGAGCTCTTTTGAAACGAAAAGATGCCTCAAATACGCCCTTGAATAATTCTTGCACGTAAAACATCCGCAATTTTTATCGATCGGACTGTTATCAACTTTGAATTTGCTGTTTGTTATTCTTAATATCTCATAAAATTCTCCCGGGGACCGAGAAATTTTGATTTTTGATTTTTGATTTTTAAATTTATATAATGTTCCGTGCCTGGCGTTCCTTGACGGAATAACGCAATCGAACATATCTATGCCTCTTGCGACCGAACCGATTATTTCCTCGGGTTTTCCGACACCCATAAGATAGCGCGGCCTGTCTTCGGGCAAAAGGTGGGCTGTCCAATCGACAACGCCAAACATTTTTTCGCTCGGTTCTCCGACCGAAACTCCGCCGATCGCATATCCGTCGAAATTCAGTTCTAGCAATTGCTTTGCCGATTTTTCACGTAAATCCTTATATGTGCCACCTTGAACTATGCAGAATAGCAACGGTGACAGTTTTTTATTTTTTAATTTTAAGTTGTGATTTTGATCTTTGATCTTTGATCTTTGATCTTCAAAGTAATTTAAGCATCTTTTCGCCCAACGCGTGGTCATTTCCAAAGACTTCTCAATATATTCTTTCGTAGCCGGATATGGCGCGCATTCGTCGAGCACCATAATAATATCGCTTCCGAGATTCAGCTGGATATCGACCGATTTTTCCGGGGTCAGCATATGGTAGGATCCGTCTATATGCGATCGGAACCTGACCCCCTTTTCGGTTATTTCCCTTATATCCGAAAGAGAGAACACTTGATAGCCGCCGCTATCCGTCAATATCGGTTTTTGCCAATTCATAAATCCATGCAAACCCCCGAGCTTTTTTATTATCTTGTCGCCCGGCCTGAGATAGAGATGATAAGTGTTCCCGAGGATAATATCGGCGTCCAATTTTTCCATCTCAATACTGTCGAGCGATTTTATGCTGGCGCATGTCGCGATCGGCATAAAACACGGGGTCTGGATCGTTCCGTGCCCCGTTCTCAATTTTCCCAATCTTGCAAAAGAATTCTTGTCTTTTTTTATAAGCTTGAATGCCATCAGTATTGATCTTAATTATTCAGCCAAAGGCGCCGGTCCATCGACTACATCAAGACTTCCATCGACTGCAGCCACAACTCCTTCCTCAAGGCCTATGCTGTCATCGTCGGGAAGGTCCGAAGCTATTTCTCCTTCGACATTCGAAATACCACTCAAAGTGAAATCATCATATCCTGAAACAGTAACTTTGTCCACAACCATAATAGTATTGCCTGTATCTGCTGCTTCCGGTGTCACGCCGACCTGGAAAACGACTTCTTTTGCAGGAGACGATATGCCCATATTGGCTTCGATCTTCGGGATCACCCAGACAACCTCCCTTGTTGTCGGATCATAATAGAAATCCTCTTTCTCAATTTTTGACATTGCCCTGCTTATCCTATATCGGCTTGCTTCTCCATAATAAGGCAATGCTGCGTTCCAGGGAACCTGGCAAAAATAATCATGCCCCTTGTATTGCTCGTTCTCCGTGATAATACATTTTCCCTTCTCGTTCATGGCGCCATCGCCATAGCTGAATTCCAGTTCATCGCCAACAACAAAACCTGCAGGAAGTCCGACAGCTTTCTCATTTATATTTATATGAACGGTGTTATCATACCAGGAATAGGACACTCCGAGACGATTCTCCAGCAGGCCTCCGTTTATCGCGCTTATAGTCTCAGGATCAATGCTTTGCGCCGAACTCGAACCGTTGCTCCCGTCTCCCAGGGAAATTTTTCCGTCGGATGCTATGTAATTCCCCGTCCACCTCGCCTTGACGGGAAGAACTGTCGAAACTTTGACATTGGACACATCATTGAAAAGATTGCTCAGATTCCAATGGACCGTATAGGTCGTTTCTTCGCCGGCCTCCGGCGGGATCAATCCGGAATTGGGGATCCTCTGGTCGTCATTAAAGAATGCGGTCTGTTTCAGGACAGGGAACGCTTTTATTTTCACTTCGGACATATTCGTTGCGATCGTTTTTCCGATCTCGCTCGAACCGGAATTGAAATTGAAATTCTTAATGGAAACCGTGTTCCTTATCATGAAATTCTTATCGCCGGAATTTCCGATCTTGAAAATATCATTAACCTTGACCTTGAAACTGACCTCATCCTCTTCTCCCGCACCGAGCGCAGCCAGCTTCGGAACATTGAATGCGCTCCATGTGATCTTGCTCTTTCCATCGAATGATCCCAATTTGACGCTCATGGAGGCAAGATCCACATTTCCCTGAAGTTCTCCGTTTATTATCAGGCCCTTGATCTCCGCGTCGCTTATATTCTTGAATTTTATCTTATATTCAAGCTCACTGTTCTTGTTTGCCGAATAATTGCTCTCGCCGTTAACGGTCTGAGAGATCACGATGGGTATTTCGCCTATTTTCACCGACGCTTCCGCGCTGCCATAATCAAACATGACATTGTTCTCAGAAACGGAAAGAAGCGCTTCGATCTTTTTTTCTTCGTCTTTTTCGCCCTTGAGATTTCCCTTTATAACGATATTCCCCTCGGAATTCGCGTCAATATTGTTTATGTCCCAAATGAGAGTGTTGCCCTTAATTTCGCTCGTTCCCGGTTCGGACGTTTTGTATTCAAATCCGTCAGGAAGAAGGGCCTTGATCTTTATGGCGGAAAATTTTCTCGCGCTGACGTTCTTATATTGCATGGCATATTCGATCTCGTCTCCGCTGTTTATCGATTCTTTTGATTTCACGGAAAAGTCGAAAGGTATCGACGTTATCCTGACGGAGGCTTCCGCACGCGATCTGTATTCATAATTAATATTTGAAGGTTTGTATGTCATTTCCAGAACAAATTTGTGTTCGCTGTCTTTTTTCCCTATAAGCTTGCCGAAAAGTTTGATCTTTCCGGATCCCTGTTCGGAAACTTTTCCTAAATTCCAGGAAAGAACGGATTTTTTTTCTGCTGAACCGGGATCGCTTGATCCCAGAACGAATCCCGGTGGAATGGAAAGGTCTATGTTGGCTCCGGCGAGATCCACCTCATTAAGATTTTCATAATTGATTTCCATGCTTAATTCTTCTCCGCTGGAAATTTCTCCGGAAGATTTCATTGATACGACCACCTGCTTTTCATCGAAGGAATTCTGGCCTTTATTATAGGAATAGTATGCCAATGCAATAAGACCGACAAAAAAAATAAAAGCAACTATCGCGGCAATTTTTTTTGTGTTGCGGTTTTTCTTCGGGCTTTCCGGAAATATATCTTCAACGTCGCGAGATGCTCCCCTTTTTCCGGTATTCCCCAGATAGTTTTTGATATTTTCTTCCGTCTGTTTGTTTATTATGCTTTCCGGCATACTGCTTTGTTTCTTATTTATACATTTACTATACAATAACCACAGTCGAAAGTCAAAATATGCGCCGTAAGCAAAATCAACCCCATTAATAAGCTTTATACGGCAGGTCTATCCGGTTTTTTCGCATAATACTTTTCCGTGATCCGACTTTGAAAAAAAATTGGAATCTATTGACATTTCCCATGAAATAGATTAAAATTGCCGTGTTGAAGATGGAGATTGCAAATGGAAAATATTAAGCTCTAAGGGGAAAATAATGCATGTTTCGATCACGCCAGAAATAATAGGACACATCGGGGGGATGCCAATTACAAACACACTCATCACGTCGGTCATCGTAACGCTGGTTTTGGCCATTATTTTTTTTCTTGCGACAAGGAACATAAAAGATGTTCCCAGGGGACTGCAAAATCTCGTTGAACTCATCATCGAATCCCTTTTCAACATGATAGACGGCGTAACCGGAAACAGGAAACAGACCTATCAGTTCTTTCCGCTGGTCGCCACTATTTTTATTTTCATCATCACTTCCAATTGGCTGGGGCTGCTTCCGGGTTTTGGATCATTGGGATTTTATGAAGCGGCAAAAGAAGGCGCGTCGGAAGAAGGGCGTGCTGTTTTTGTTCCGCTGCTCAGATCTGCGAACAGCGATCTCAATACGACCCTTGCAATTGCAATAACGTCGGTTGTCGCAGTGCAGATCGCAGGAATTGCCGCATTGGGAGTTTTCAAATATGGAAAAAAATTCATAAATTTCAGCTCTCCGATCAATTTTTTCGTAGGCATATTGGAACTCGTAAGCGAAATATCGAAAATGATCTCCTTCTCTTTCCGACTTTTCGGAAATGTATTCGCGGGAGAGATTCTTCTGGTTGTTATCATGACACTTGCACCGTTCATCGCTCCGCTTCCTTTTTTCGCACTCGAACTTTTCGTAGGATTCATCCAGGCTCTGGTCTTTTCAATGCTTACTCTTGTATTCCTTAAAACGGCAGTGACGGCTCACGTGGAACACTAAATAAATTTATATATAATTAATTCAATTAATAAAGAAAAACATGGAAGTAGATTCAGCAAAACTAATAGCAGCAGCTCTCGCGATCGGACTTGGAGCACTGGGCCCCGGTCTTGGCATCGGTATTCTGGGCGGAAAAGCCATGGAAGCCATCGGAAGAAATCCTGAAGCTTCGGGAAAGATCCAGAGCGCAATGATCCTGGCGATCGCATTTGCGGAAGCAATCGCGATCTATGCTCTAGTCGTTGCCCTTATCATCAAATTCGTTTAATGAGCTCGAGGGGGAGGAATACTCCCCCTCTTAGCTTGTTTTGGCCCTTTGTATAATTATATGGCGAAGAATTGTTGATGCACGCGGAATAGGATGAGTTTTAGAATGCCGATTATAATTTCCAATTGTCAATGATCAATTATCAATAAATTTCCAATGTTCAATTGTTCCAATAGCAAACCTTATATAATTGAATATTGTAAATTGAGATTTGATTGAAAATTGTGAATTGAAAATTGATAATTTCGTGTTCTGAATGTTTGTTTTGATTTTTTATTTTAAAATGAAATAGTGCTTAATAACAGTAATAATAAATATATATGTCCGAAATATTCGAAAAATTGGGAATAGACGCAAAGCTCCTTATCTCGCAGATCGTAAATTTCATGCTACTTCTCATTATCCTGCAATATGTGGCCTATAAACCCATACTGAAAATGCTCAGGGAAAGAACCGAAAAGATAGACAAGAGCCTGAAGCAGGCGCTGAAGATCGAAGAGGAACTGAAAAATACGGAAGAAACAAAGCTTTCCGAGATCAAGAAAGCAAAAGAAGATGCCCAGAAGATCATCAAAGAAGCGCACGAAACAGCGGAGAAAAAATCCCTTGAGGCTATAGAAAAAACGAAAGAAAAAACGAAAGAAATAGTCGAAAAGGCAAAACTCGAGATCAAGGCGGAAAAAGACAATACCATAAGAGAAGCGAAAAAAGAGATCGTACAGCTTTCCATCGAGATCGCGAAAAAAGTCATCGGAGACAGTATTGACGAAGAGAACGAAAAAAAATCCATCAACGAAACATTGTCCAAGATAAAATAACCGAAATAGCCCAATAATATGAAAATCACGCCAAAACAATATGCACTGAGCCTTTATGAATCTACGCAGAATTGCGATAAGGATGAGATCTCGAAAAGGATCTTGAGCTTCATAGATGTCTTAAGAAAGAACAATGATCTGTCGCAGACAAACAAGATCATACAATACTACTACCAGCACTATAGGCAGGTGAAAAATATAACCAAGATCGAGATAAAAAGCAGCGAAAAGCTCGGGCCCAATATCATAAGCAAGATCCTGGAGAAATTCAATAAGCAGGTGGAGATCGAGGAAAAGATAGACCCCGCGCTTATCGGAGGAGTTGTCATCAGGATTAATGACAATATTCTCATAGACGGAAGCATAAAGAGAAAGCTTGAAGATATCAAAGAAAAATTGGCATAAATAATGATAATTTTATTTTTTAAACGCAAATAAATGAACAGCCATATAATTGAAACGCTGAAAAAGGAAATCGCAAAAACAAAGCTCGATACTCAGCTTGAGAAAGTCGGCCAGGTCATAAAGATCAGCGACGGAGTAGCGACGCTCAGCGGGCTCACCGACGCCATGAGCGGAGAACTTCTCGAATTCCCGGGAAAGATCTTCGGAGTTGCATTGAATCTCGAAGAAGATTCTGTCGGCGCCATGATCCTCGGAGACTATCTCAAGATAAAAGAAGGAGACACAGTGAAAAGCACGGGAAGGATACTCGAGGTGCCGGTCGGGAAAAATATGATCGGCAGGGTCGTCAACGCACTCGGCCAGGCCATCGACGGAAAAGGCGAAATAAAATCCGACAAGTTCTATCCGGTTGAAAAAACAGCTCCCGGAGTCATCAAGAGAAAATCAGTCAACACTCCGCTTCAAACAGGCATAAAAGCCATCGATTCCATGATCCCGATCGGAAGAGGCCAGAGAGAACTGATCATCGGAGACAGACAGACGGGAAAAACCGCCATTGCGATCGACACTATAATCAATCAGAAAGGCAAGGATGTTATCTGTATCTATGTTGCCATCGGACAGAAAGGATCCAAGATCGCCAAGATCGTAGCAAAACTGGAAGAAAGCGGCGCAATGGATCACACAGTTGTCGTTCTTGCGAGCGCTTCAGATCCGGCATCGATGTCATTCATCGCTCCCTATGCGGGATGCGCGATCGGAGAATATTTCATGGACCAGGGAAAAGACGCGATGATCATTTATGACGACCTGAGCAAACACGCATGGGCGTACAGGCAAGTGTCGCTGATCCTCCGCAGGCCCCCGGGAAGAGAAGCATATCCGGGAGATATATTCTATCTGCATTCAAGGCTCCTTGAGAGAGCTTCAAAATTGGATGAAAAATATGGCGGCGGTTCGCTTACGGCACTTCCGATAATCGAAACACAGGCGGGAGACGTCAGCGCCTACATTCCGACCAACGTCATCTCCATCACCGACGGACAGATATTCCTTGAGACCGATCTCTTTTATCAGGGAATAAGGCCCGCCATAAATCCGGGAATATCCGTTTCCAGGGTGGGATCCAGCGCGCAGACCAAAGCCATGAAGAAAGTTGCCGGAAAGCTCAGGCTGGAACTGGCTCAGTTCAGAGAACTGGCGGCATTCGCTCAATTCTCCAGCGATCTGGACAAGGAAACAAAGGACAAGATCGAAAGAGGAAAAAGGCTTACTGAAGTTCTGAAACAGACGCAATACAGTCCCCTTTCCATGGAACAGCAGGTTGCGATCATTTTTGCGACGATCAATGGCTATCTCGATGACGTCGAAGTTGAGAAAGTGAAAGAATTCGAAAGATCCCTGCTCGAATATCTGAATGAGAAGAACAGCGATATCATCAAAAAGATCGCAGCCGATAAAGATCTCAGCGAAGAAACCGTGGGCAAGCTGAAAAGCGCCATTGAGGAATTCAAGAAGAAATTCATCTGAACCCCATTCTTTGTTAAAATGTCAGTATGCTAAAATGTTAAAATGATTTATGCAGTCAACCCGACAGATCAGAAGACAAATACAATCGATAAAAAGCACTTCACAGATCACGAAAGCGATGCAGATGGTGGCTGCGTCCAAGATGAGAAAAAGCCAGGAAACGGCGCTTATGGCAAGACCGTATGCGCAAGCTGCACTGAAACTGCTTGAGAATGTCAGTGAATCGGTCGAGCCCAAACAGCATAGCCTCCTGGAGAATAGGGACGTCAAAAATGTGTGCATACTTGTCGTCTCTTCGGACAAAGGTCTTTGTGGCGGACTGAACAGCAATGTCATCAGAGAGACGCTAAAGATCATGGAGCAGCATAAGAGCAAAAACATCTCGCTGATCACTGTTGGAAAAAAAGCTGAGAACTATTTCAGAAAAACCAAGAAAATTTCCGCTTCTTTTTCCGGCTTCGGGGATACGATCGAACTCAAGGAGACTCTCCCGCTTTCAAGGGTATTATTGGATGATTTCACAAGCAATAAATATGACAAGATCGTTGCCGTATATACCAATTTCGTTTCCACATTGAAACAGGAAGCGAAAGTAAAGAAGCTTCTCCCGATAACAAAAAGAAGCATAGAGGAAACGATCGAAGAAATCGAAGACATGGCCATTAAAAATAATAATGGAGAGAAAAATGGCGGAAACGGCATCGAATACAAATTCGAGCCTTCAGCCGATGAGGTGCTTTGCAGGCTCCTTCCTAATCTCGTTGAAACGCAAGTTTATCATATCGTGCTGGAATCGAATGCTTCGGAACACAGCGCAAGGATGGTGGCAATGAAAAGCGCGACCGATAACGCCCGGGAAATACTCGGCGACCTGAAACTTTCGTATAACTATATCAGGCAGCAGAAGATCACGCAGGAAATAAGCGAAATATCGGCAGGCGTGGCGGCGCAGGAATAAGCCACCGGATCTGCTTTGTGGCTCTAAGTCTGTTCTAATGAAACAACTCGCATTCCGACAATCGTTCAGATATAATTCAAAAATTAAAAATCAAAATGCAAAATTGCAATGTAAAATTAAAAATTATTAAAGTTTTGATTTTTGGAATGTAATTTTGATTTTTGATCTTTGAACTTTGATCTACCCGCAATAAATATGGTCAAATCCCAAAACAACTAGTGATAATTCTTATAAATCTTAATATGTTAATATAAATTTACCATGAACACAGGAAAAATAGTACAAGTGATCGGCGCAGTGGTTGATGTTGAATTCCAGAATCAGCTTCCTGCAATTTATAATGCGATCAAGACAAAGACATCCGACGGAAAGGAGCTCGTTCTTGAAACAGTCCAGCATCTCGGGGCAAACAGGGTCAGAACCGTATCCATGGGTTCCACGGACGGGCTTCAGAGAGGAACTGCCGTTGAAGATACGGGAGCTGCTATTTCCGTTCCGGTCGGAGAAGAAGTTCTTGGAAGAATGTATGATGTCCTCGGAAATCCGATCGATGAGATCATGGGCGGAAAAACCCCGAAAAAAAGATACTCTATCCACAGGAAAGCTCCGGATTTCGTGAGCCAATCTACTAAGACGGAAATATTCGAAACCGGAATCAAGGTGATCGATCTTATCGCTCCCTTCACTAAAGGCGGAAAAGTTGGATTGTTCGGAGGAGCAGGAGTCGGAAAAACCGTCCTCATCCAGGAGCTCATCAGGAACATCGCGACCGAACACGGAGGGTATTCCGTATTTGCGGGAGTCGGAGAAAGAACCAGGGAAGGAAACGATCTTTATCATGAAATGAAAAACAGCGGAGTGCTCGCAAAGACGGCTCTTGTTTTCGGACAGATGAACGAAGTTCCGGGCGCAAGACAAAGAGTAGGGCTTTCGGGACTGACGATCGCCGAATATTTCAGGGACGAAATGAAGAAAGACGTTCTTTTGTTCATAGATAATATCTTCCGTTTCACTCAGGCAGGATCTGAAGTCTCAGCCCTGCTCGGACGCATGCCTTCTGCCGTAGGATATCAGCCGACACTGGCCCAGGAAATGGGAGAATTACAGGAAAGGATCACATCGACCGACAAAGGTTCCATCACTTCCGTTCAGGCGGTCTATGTTCCGGCTGACGACCTCACTGATCCCGCTCCGGCAACGACATTCGCTCACCTCGATTCGACCGTCGTACTTTCAAGGGCGCTCGTTGAACTTGGAATATATCCCGCAGTAGATCCTCTGGAATCGACATCTACGGTCCTAGATCCGAATATTGTCAGCGAAGAACACTATAAGGTTGCGCGAGAAGTCCAGAAAGTCCTGCAAAGATATAAAGACCTCCAGGATATCATCGCCATTCTGGGAATGGAAGAGCTTTCAGCTGAAGACAAACTGACTGTTTCAAGAGCAAGAAAGATCCAGAAATTCCTTTCACAGCCGTTCTTCGTCGCCGAAGTGTTCACGGGAACTCCGGGAAAATACGTTCCGCTCTCCGAAACGATAAAAGGATTCAGGGAAATATTAGATGGCAAGCATGACGATAAGAGCGAAGGGGCTTTCTATATGAAAGGCGGGATTGACGAGGTTGGAAAATAAAAAAGAGTGATGTTGATCACTCAAGATAATATTTTTCATAGACATCCGCAGACCATCTGAAAGACTCCCCTATCGAATGCAAAGACAGCACCCTGCATATCTGTGTTTCATTGCTTTTAATGAATTCCAGAAGCTTGCTTATCTCATCTTTACTGAAATTGTCCAGATCCGGAGTGCTGCGTTTTGCCAATCTTGACATACCCGGAATAAAATTGCACATGATACCTATGTTTTCACGAAGACAGATGCCGCAATCTTTCACTATTATGAGCCACTGATTAATATTACCCTTCTTATACAGCACAGCCTCCTTCAGCTCAAACATGGCTATGAAATTTGCGAGTTCAGATCTCTCGTCTGCGATTTTTCTCCTTTCTTCACCCTTCTGTATCTTGAATCCATTATATTCTTCCTTTCTCGACGTTAAATCTGCCATATTTTTCCTCCACTCAAATATTAGATACTTTTACAGCCTGTGTCAAGCATCAAGAGATGCGCCATCAAGTTTAAATGCTAATATGATATTATGAAAATTAAATTGAAAATAATAACCCCGGAAAAGATCGCATATGAAGGAGAGGCTGATCAAGTTACGATACCGACGCATGACGGAGAAATAACCGTGCTTGCAAACCACATACCTCTCGTCAGTTCCATGAAACACGGCGAACTAATCGTTAGGAACGACGGAAAAGACATCTTTCTGGCAGTATATAACGGTTTTATCGAGATAAAGAAAAACGAGATGGTCATAATGACGGATATTGCGGACAGGATCGCAGAAATAGACGAGCAGAAAGCGGAAGAGGCAAGAAGGAAGGCTGAAGAACTCCTAAAGACGAAAGATATGCTCTCGGACGTTGCCTTTGCCGATGCGACTGCAGCACTGGAAAAATCATTGGCAAGACTCAAGGTTGCCAGAAGGAAAAAGCATTGATCGGAAAATAACAACAGTAATGACGATAAAAGAGGCGCTTAAGTCAGCGACAGATAGGCTGAGATCCAGTAATTCCCCTTCCGCATATCTTGATGCGGAAGTTTTACTTTTGCATGCGCTTAGAAGAAAGAAAGATGTTCGCGATAAAAGCTGGGTCTATATCAACAGTAATTACGATCTCTCAAGAAAAGAAGAGGCGTCGTTCTTCGGTTTTATAAGCAGAAGATGTCTTCATGAGCCGGTGGCTTATATCATCGAGAAAAAAGAATTCTATGGATATGACTTTTATGTGAACGAAAATGCCCTTATTCCGCGTCCTGAAACGGAAATGATAGTAAGCGAGGTATTGGAAACGATCAGATCGAAAAAGGAATGCGGTTGTAAATTCGACCTGTTGGATATCGGCACAGGATCCGGATGCATAATCATAAGCGTCTTGAATGAACTTGCCAAGACACATCGGCAAAAACTGGTCCATTCAGCGATCGCTAATGATATTTCAAAAAAAGCGATCGAGGTGGCGGAAAGAAACTCAAGAAAATACCGTTTAAATAAAAAAATAAGGTTCATTTGCGAAGACTTTTCCGATATGCTCAGGGATAAGGATCTTATCGACCGCTCAAGAAGATTAATAATCACAGCGAATCTCCCTTATATAAGAACCGACGGATATGATAGACTTCTCAGCAGCGTCAAATATGAACCCAGATCTGCCCTGGTTGGAGGGAAGGATGGCCTAAAATTCATAACAAAGCTCATAAATAATGTCGCGAAGCTTAAAAAGAATGCCAATAGCGACATAATCATGTTTATTGAATCGGATCCCGAACAGATAAACATCATCAAAAAACTAGCGCGCGGATCATTACCGGACAGTGAAAGTGTCATTCTGAAAGACCTGAGCAAGAAAAGAAGGTTTGTAAAGATCGAACTGAAAAATGATAGACAATGCAAATAACATAAAACACGACCCAATTCAAATGATCGTGTTTTATTTTTATATGCAACAAAAACTTAAACTATCTTTTTTTCTTCTTTGATGCTTTTCTCTTTACAGTTCTTCTCTTGGTAGTTTTTTTCTTTGCAGCTTTTTTCTTCTTCGTTGCCACTTGAAACCACCCCCTTCCTTTTTTGTTTAATGATAACCAATCTCATATGACGAGATCGATAGACATATTATTTTGTTTATATTTTTATTATACATGATATTATAATTAAATGCAATAATATGCAAGATCCATGCGCTGAATCGCAACATATCGATGCAGAAAACACTGTTATAAGAAAAACTTTCTGGGATATTTTTCCAACTGCCTCAGACTCAAGGCGTTGATCTTCGCATCGGATCATAATTGGCGATAGACCTGGTCTGGCTTGAAAAATTATTCCGCTTTCCCCTTTTTTACTCTTATCTTAGCTAAATTCTTGCCTCATAGCCCGAATTGTGATAGTATTTCAATATAACGAAAGGTGATCTTTAATAATTAAATTCCTTAAGAAAGGGGGTGAAATAAATGCAGGAAACAGAAATCGATATAATAAGCACTGATGAACCGGGAATGGTAGAAAAAATAAAGAATTGGGCTTACGACAACTGGCAGACCATACTTGTCGTGCTGATAGTCCTGATAGTAGGCATGAGCGCATATAATTACAATCAGAATGGAACCGCCTTGGAAGAGAAAAACAGCTCTGCAGTCGCCGGTAAAGATGATAGTTCATCGAATGGCAATGAAAACACAGTCGTGGCAGAAAACACCGACACTGCCGATAAAAACGAAGGCACGGAAGCTTCAGCGGAAACAAAGGACCAAAACAATGCATCCGCGGAAGATTCATCGGTTTTGACGAACAGCACGGAAAACGTAAATACCGAAAGTAATACAGTTACATCGGCTATAGACGATAGCGGTAAAAAATATACAGTAACGGCCGTCAAGGGAAATGGAATAACACACCTGGCAAGAAAGGCTCTCGGTGAATACTTGAAGGAAACGGGACAGGGATCGGATCTTACTCCTGAACACAAAATATACATAGAGGACTATATTCAGAACAGAACCGGCAATCAGAAAGTTTCAGTGGGACAGCAGCAATCCTTCTCTGAAAGCCTTATCACGGATGCAATTTCAAGTGCTAAAACTCTTTCGCCAAAATCGTTGGAAAATCTGCAAAAATACATAAAATGAAACGCACTTTAATTTAGAAAACAACGCATTAACATAAATAAACATAAACGCGCGCTAAGACAAAACAAAAAAGAAACCGGCAGTGATCAAAACTGCCGGTTTCTTCTTATATAAAAGCCATAAAGGCTAATCCAGCTCCTTTGAATACAGATCGGCATATAACATAACCCTGTCCGGATAGAAGAACAGATTCTTGCGTCTCCAGCTTCCTCCGCCAAGATATTGTCCGGCGGCTTCATATTCCGCATCATAGCTCCCGGTCGTAACTCCCGATACTTTTGAAAGCTTGGTCGCCATTGCAGCCATTGCGTCCGTAAGGTCCCATGGATTCGGCGGATAATGTCCGGATATTTCGCTCACCTCTTCTTCATGCGCCAGCCATGTGGTCGGTATGAATTGAGCAGGACCCATGGCGCCTCCGCACCCGTAGTTAGGCTCCTTTGAAACATTAACGGAATCAGGTTCTATGCCGAGTTTGTTTACGATCTCGAAATATGCATTCCTTTCGTCCTCCGCCCTTTTAATATAATATTTTTTTCGGGACGCGGTTTTCGCGATCTTCGAAATCCTCAAATAGCACTGATACATATCGTCATTCCAGTTCCCCGTACCGACATTGACACCCATATCGGATTCAACCTTGAGTATTCCCAGCAGAAACGCCGGGCGGACACCGATCCTGGCTCCGATATATTTTGCAGCCGCAAATGCATCGGAAAACTTTATTTTACTTCCCATGATCTGAAGATCATGCAGCTTTGCTTTCAGAGAAGGCAATATATTTTTGTTCTCTTCCAGGATCTGCTGGAATTTCTTTTCCTGTCCTTTTGTGACCTCGAGAAGTTCCGCTTTCTGTTTTTTCAACTCTTCAAAATTATTATTCTGTTTCGTCTTTATGCCTATGAGTTCCTGATGCTGCAATTGCTCTTCTTCCAGCTCCCCTTCTTTGATCCCCAGATCGTCTTTTTCTTTCTTCAGGGCGGTTATTGTGTCGTATATCTTGCTTTCCATGGCCTCTGTCGAATTGAATTCATTGAAAAAATCAGATATGTTTTCTCTGGTAAGAAGCGTTTCAAAAATTGAATCCTGGTCATAAACATATAAAAGCTTTATATACTCTTTCAGGATCTCCTTATTTCTGATTATCCTGCTCTCACTGTCCACTATTTTGTTTTTTGTATCTTCGATCCCAAGCTCTATCTCTTCTATCCTTAGTTTCGTTTCCTTCACCTCCAGCTCATTCTTTTTTATATTGTTCTCGTATATGGCCATATCCGTTTTGAGCGACCTTGCCTTTTTCTGTTGCGCTTTGATCTCGACGGTATAATTGCTGATCTTTGACTGAACATCCTTGATCTCCTGTCTAACCTTGTCCATAGATTCGTTTATTTCATCCAAATTCACCGATGCCGCATCCGAACCGCTTTCTTCCGCTTCCGCCTGCAAGACCGATGTTCTTCCGACAAGCAACGTTATAGACAGAATAAACACAAGAAAACCGCACAACAAAATAGTTCTGCGGCTTCCTGACAATATCAATACTTTGATTTTTAAACCTATTTTCATGGATATTTGGGATATGGGTATATCTCTTGAATTATCCTTTCTTCTCCTTTTTCTTTTCTTCAGGAGCAGGCGCTTCCGCTTCAGCTTCTTCGCCTTCCTTCTTCTCCTTAGCTTCCACCTTCTCAACAGCTTCAACATTCTCTTCAACTTTTCCTTCAAGTTCTTCCATTTCCTTGTCGCTTCTTGGCGGCATCACAGTCACAACCACATTATCGATACCGGTCAGAACCTCGATCTTATCGGAAATTCCAAGATCCTTTACCCTGATCGCATCATTCAGCTTTTCAAGCTTTGAGAGATCAACTATGATCTCATGCATAAGATCTCCGGGAAGACACTTTATTTCGATCTTGTCGTGCACCTTTGCGATTATTCCTCCCTCATTCTTCACCGCAAGAGATTCACCCACAAACTTGATCGGTATTTTTGCCGTGATCTTCTGATCCATCCTGACCTGATACAGATCAAAGTGAATTATAGCGCCCGAAAGAGGGTCCACTTGGAAATCGCTGATGACGATCTTTCCGACGTCCTTTCCTCCGACCTTAAGGTCGACAAGCGTGCTTTCTCCGGCTTTCCTAAAAGTACTTCTAAAATCTTTTTCTTTGATCTTAATAGCGACATTCTTTGACTTGGGTCCATAAACGATTCCGGGAATGTATCCGCTATTCCTGGTCTTGCTCGGTTTCTCATCCTTGAGATCCCTTACCTCCGCTGACATTGTTAAATTTTCCATACTATTATCCTTTTTAAATATTTAAATTAATTTTATTTGCATTCTTCCAAAAATCTATGCATCTCCAGAACATCGTCATAATCAATACTGTTTCCGCTGATCCTCTCGATATCATCCTCAACGATATCAGTCATGGTGCTTACGGAAGTTATCCCGAGAGCCCCCGTCATTATGACCATCATAAGCGAGCTTTTACATTGCGTGCAATTCATATATAAAGTTATCAGCCCCTCTTTCTTCTCTATGATCCTAATGTTGTCTTTCTCATACTTAAAATCGCACATCGGGCACTTGCTCATAATCTGCAAATTCGGCATTTGATTTGATTTTGACATTTGTTTGTATATGGTTTATTAGCTATCAATAGGGCTAATATATGCAACGAACTACGCAAAAAACAGCTTTATTTGCCTTATATTGCAACATATCTATATTAATATAGGATTCCAATAATGTCAATATTATGCGCCATTATCGGTTAATTTGATTTTAGCAAATATTACCGAAATATGCAATTCAATAACTATAGGTAAATTATACATTTATACGGCATAATTCTGAATTTAAGAGGCCTTGACAGACACATTCTAATCATTATAATTAATAATTATATCAGAAAGAGGAGAGAATCGGTATTAACAGAAAAAACAAAAATAAACACAGAAAGTACAAAAAACGGGTCAAGCCCGTGTTTTTGTTTATCCTGATCCTAATTCTTGTCATCTGCAAAAAATTCATAATACGACAGGATCCACACCGAGCCCAAAATGATCCAGAAAATAAGCTCTTCTATGGGAAATCGCAATCTTGAAATGCCCACCAAGCCCACAAATTTCCCCTCATTGAATTCCCATTGATTCGCGTACAGGCCTGACAATTCAAAAAACAGAAAAAGCGGTGAGAAGTAAGCAACTGTCGCAAAACACTTTTTCCGAAGCGCAGGAAAAAATGATAAGACAAGAACAAGCGGAATTAATGCGACTATGATGCCGCCTTTTAAATAGAAAAATTCAATATGAAGCATCTCCGGATCGATCTTTAGGATCAAAAAAAAGACAGCCAGCAAAGAATTGAACAGCAAAACCATATATACGATACTCTTTGGCAATCCATCCCCCTCTTTGCCATGATCCAAAAAATATTCGTAAAATATGACTATAAGATATACAAAAAAGAATGCCCAAATAAAATCCTCATAAGGCACCACTCCGAAAAGCCTTGAATCGAAAACCGTAACCGGTACGAACCAGGATTTGTCCAGTACGGCCATATAATCCAAGAATGTTGTCAGTGGTACAGTGAACAGCAATGAAAAAAGCGCGCTTTTTTTCACTAATCCCATTCTCCTGCAAGACAGATAGCAGGATGGCAATCCGAAAAACAACAATGTCGAAATCAAAAAATTAGTTCGCAGTAAAACAGTAGTGAAAGATGCAAGTACTGCAAAAAAGGCCAAGATTGTCAGGTCGAAACTATGCTTCCCGCTCCTTGCCATAATAGTATGGATGCTAATTTTTATATTTTATCCGCTTTCAATGCATTTCTGGCGATAACTCTGTCATCCCAGGGTATTTTCTTGTCCCCGACCACCATGAACTGCTCGGCTCCTTTGCCGGTAATAATAACCATATCTCCCATGGCCGCCATTTTTATCGCTCTTTCGATCGCTTCCGATCTATCATATATCCTGAACAGATCTTTGCCCGCCTTCTTATTCCTTATGCCGGACAGGACCTGATCCATTATCTTCTCGGGATCTTCACTGTACGGATCTTCGTTGGTAACGATCACAACGTCCGCATATTCATCGGCAAGCTTCCCAGCTTTTGCTCTATACGATGCATCCCTGTCGCCGGTCCCGCCAAGAACTGCAATAAGCCTGTTTCTGACGTATGGCTTAACTGCGGAATAAACGCTTTTCAGCGAATCCGGAGAATGAGCATAATCCACGATCACATCGAAGTTCTGTCCTTCCGCGATCTTTTCAAGGCGTCCGGGAACCTCTTTTACGGACTCAAGTCCGGATTTTATGTTATCGGGAGAGATCCCTTCTGCGAGCCCGGCGCAAAATGCCGCAAGAGAATTATATATATTGAACTCTCCGATAAGCGGAATATTGACCGATCTTTTATCTTCTCGATTGAATATGATTGTGAAGCCGGATCCGGTCTTTGAAAAAACTATCTCGCTCGCCCGGACCAGATTCGCATCCGGTATTTCACTGTAACCCTTAAGGCTGAAGACATATCTGTTGGCTTTCGTATCAGACAAAAAGCTTCGGAGGTCCTCGTCGTCATAGTTTATGATAAGATTCTTCAAATCTTTCGTTATCAGCGCATCATGAGAATTCTTATAATTCTCATAGGTCCTGTGATAATCGAGGTGGTCGCTCATCATATTCGTAAGAACGACCGTCTGATATTTTATCCCATAGTGCCTATATTGCACCAGGCCGTGCGAGGAAACCTCTATGATCGCATAATCGCATTTTTCCTTTGAAGCTTTCTTCAGGAAATTATGAAGATAGAAAGGAGATGGGGTTGTGAGTTTGACATTGTTCAGCCATTTTGTCTTTCCGATCTGGAAATTTGCCGTGGAAAGCATCGCCACTTTATATCCGCCCGCTTCCATCACTTTGGCTATCATGTTCGTGGTTGTTGTTTTTCCTTTTGTACCGGCAATTGCAATAACCTTCATTCTCCGAGCCGGAAAACCGTTAAGAACCATCGCCGCGACCGACCGGCATTTATGAAAATGCAGGATCATCCCATAGGGCACTAATTTTCTTAACACTTTTTTAACTCTATATAACATTATTTTTTCTCCTTTATTATAAATAAATACTTGACACTCTCCACTACGAACATTACGGAAATTATGGCAAAGAATATCAGCGACCAGTCATTCATGTCCAGCGGAACCGTTTTGAGGATCCTCTGGAAATATTCATTATAGATCGCAACGAGCTGGAGAGAAAATCCTACGACCGTCGCCAGAACAAGATATATATTCGAAAAGATATCTTTCTGA
The DNA here is from genome assembly GCA_041661265.1 of Candidatus Paceibacterota bacterium. NCBI lineage: Bacteria > Bacillati > Minisyncoccota > Minisyncoccota bacterium. The sequence goes on from JBAZUT010000005.1 coordinate 41,287, forward strand.
AATATCGTACGCCTTAATGATCGGATCGAGAAAGCATAAAAAAGAGAACCGACCGCAAGGATAGTAAAAGCGATCGTGCTTGCTTTCTGGAAATTACCCGTTGCTCCGATCACGTAGTAGAACAAGCCCAGAGCGATTAGGCCTTTTGTCATGCTAACAATGACTATCAGTACCTTCATTTCAAAATTCAAAAGCGGTTCGTTCTTTTTTCTTGGCGGTTCGTTCATTATCTCTTTTTCCCCCGGTTCAACAGAAAGAGCGGCATTGGAAAAACTGTCGGTAATAAGATTTATCCAAAGGATCTGTGCCGCCGCAAGAGGCAAGGTGTGGCTGTCCAACTTATAAGCAATGCTGATCAGCAGGCTTCCTCCGATAACGACAACCTCGCTGAAACTGTCAGAGACAAGATAAAGAGTCACTTTTCTCAGATTGTCGAAGATTAGCCTTCCCTGTTCGATCGCGGTTATGATCGTCTTGAAATTATTATCTAAAAGAACGATATCAGCCGTTTCCTTTGCAACTTCCGTTCCGCTTCCGAGGGCTATTCCGATGTCAGCCGACTTCAGAGCCGGAGCGTCATTAACACCATCACCGGTCATCGCAACCACTTCTCCTTTATTCTGAAGCGCATCCACGATCCTCGATTTGTGATGAGGAGAAACCCTCGCATAGACCTTGATCTTGCTCACAATATTATTGAAGTCTTTCGTGCTCATCTCATCAAGCTCATAGCCGTCCAGGATATTATTGTCTTCAACCTTCATTCCCAGCTCCAAGGCGATCGTCTTTGCCGTAGCGCGGTTGTCGCCGGTTATCATCACAACCTTCAATCCGGCCGCCCTGGCCATTTCTATCGTTTTTCTGGCTTCCGGCCTGATCGGATCCTTGATCGCAATAAGTCCGACAAACGTAAGATTATTTACGATCTCTTCCTCATTTTTTTCATCGAATTTTTCCGCAATTTCCGCTTCTGCGCGCTTGAATGCGACCGCAATGACCCTAAGACCCTTCTTGCTCAATTCGTTCTGATTTCTCTTGAAAAATCTGAGATCCTCCTCAGAGATCTTCCTGGTCTTGCCTTCCACTAAAACATGTTTTGATCTCGCTATTATCTCCTCGGGAGTTCCCTTTACATACACCTCATAATTATTTTCGCCGCTCCTGTTTAATGTTGCCATCAGCTTCCTTTCCGAGTTGAAAGGTATTTCATCTATTCTCCTGTATACATCTTTGATCTCCTGAAAGTCATAACCGACGACCAATCCGGAAAAAAGAAGGGCTTTTTCGGTATAATCGCCATGTATCTTCCAGTTTTCCAGCTCTTCGTTCTGATTTTCGACAATGGCATTGTTGCATATCATTCCGATCTTGATCGCTATCATATGATCCAGATTGTGCTTTTCCTCTTCAACTATTCTCTCTGTGGTATTTTTCGCCTTCGCCATTAAGAATACCGAACTCAATGTTATGACATGATCAACCTCCATCTCTCCCTTGGTTATCGTTCCGGTCTTGTCGGTGCAGATCACGGTCGTGCTCCCAAGCGTTTCGGCGGCGATCAGTTTTCGCACCAAAGATCCGTTTTTCAATATCCTCTGCATTCCTATCGCAAGAACTACGGTAAGCGCGACCAACAACCCTTCCGGAATGGCAGCTACGGCAACTGCAACCGAAACAGTGAATATCTCCACAAACTTAATGCCAGCCATAAGACCTATGACCAGAATAACGACTATGATGGCAAAGGTCATTATTCCGAACGATTTGCTGAATTTGGCCAGCTGTACCTGAAGAGGAGTATCTTCCTCCTTGGTTTCCTTCAGAAGAACTGCTATTTGGCCAAATTTCGTACCGATGCCGGTCAAACTCACAATCATTTGACCCCTCCCGCTTGCAACAGATGTTCCCATGTAGACCATATTGTCTTTATTTTCAAGATTTCCCTTCCGGTCTTTTATATCGACGACTTTTCCCACAGGAATGGATTCTCCCGTCAAACTGGATTCGTCCACCTCAAGCTCATGAACCTCTATCAACCTTCCATCCGCCGGGATCCTATCTCCCCCCCTTAGCACAACAACATCGCCCGGAACAATATCCATGGAATTGATATCCATCTCTATATCGTTTCTTATAACATGCGACCGATGTTCAACCATCTCTTTCAATCTCGCCAGTCCGTTCTCCGCCTTCGCTTCCTGGATGAATCCCACGATCGTATTGAGAAAAACGGCAAAAAGTATGACCACGGCGTCATTCAACTCATTCAGAAAAAATGAAATGATGGCGGCGATGAATAATATATAGACCAAAGGGCTCTTGAATTGATTTATGGCAATACTGAAATATGTGAACCTTTTTTTGTCGGGAAGCTTGTTGTTTCCATACTTTTTAAGCCTTTTTTGCACCTCTTCCCCGCTAAGTCCGGTTCGGGACGTTTTTAGGGCATCAAGAACTTCTTTTATGCTAAGATCGAAAAGATTTTCTGTTCTCATTTTTATATTGAATATTTATGGCTTTATACTATTAAAATAGCATAATTCCGGCTTTCGGGCAAAAGCGAACGCCGCAAACAAAGCTCAGAGGTATAGTATTATTTGTATAATATCCGCGAGTATACTAAAATTAGTGTAACAGGATATTATGCCGAATAATCAGACAACCAGCCATGATAATAAACAATAAATACGCATACTTTTTCGATGACATAAAGAAATGCGCGAGAATTTCCATCGAACTTTCCGCAAATGACCGAAGATATATTCCCGGGATAAAATATCTTGAAGATCATTTCCTGTTTGACCTTCCGATTTACCGGAATTTCCGGATATCAAGGTTCCTGGCGGATAATATCCCGGAAAACTCAAAAGTGCTTGACTGGGGATGCGGGTATGGGGATGCAAGTTTCATGCTGAGATCGCTCAGGCCGGATCTTGATATAATTTCCTACGACGTGCTATCTTCGCCGCCATGGGAAACCTTGGCTGGAAAAGAAAACCTCAACAAGATCGTTGACAACAATGAAGACAGGTTACCCTTTGAAGCGGGATGTTTTGATGCAATCTTCGGGATCGGCGTACTTGAACATGTCAAAGACCAGGAGAACTCCCTGAAAGAAATATATCGCATCCTGAAGCCGGGAGGCCTGTTCTATATATTTCTCTACCCCAACAGGTTTTCATATACGGAAAGATTCCAAAAAACCATCGGACATCCATGCCACGACAAGCCCCTCAGCATGGAAGAGCTGGAAAAAAGAGTGACGGATCCGGGATTTACCGTAGAAGCAAAAGGATATCAATTAACCCTTCCGATCATACTCAGCAGATTTCCCTTTTTCGTCAGATATCTTTATAATTTATTCGGAAATGCAATAATGGCCATGAATGACATATTTGAAAAAATACCCGTGCTGAACAAACTGAGCAGCAATCTGATGGTCATTTGCCGAAAAAAATAAGCATTGATATCGGCAAAAAAAATAAAGAGGGTTTTCCTCTTTTTATGTTGCTTTTTCCTGACTCAGGTCATATTTATATCTTGCTCTCGCTATCACCAGGGTTATTGCCAGCATCGTGGCAAATATCACCAGCCACTCGGCAATCATCCCTGCAAATAATGCCAATATGAGCGATAACGTTGTCATTATGACAAAGTCTATGGGCATCGGCGTATGCGGGATGTACCATGTTTTCCCGACTTGGGGATATTTTTTCTTGAAATCCTTGACACCGAACCTTGGATCGGGGTTTATGACATTCCATAAAAAATCTTCATGGAGCACGATGGCCAGCAGCAAGCTCAACGAGATCAGTATTGTTTTCGAAAACAAGCTGATCAAATTCATGCCGCCCAAGTTTTTCAGATAATTAACGATAGGTTCTATGCCTATTACCAGCGAAACGATCACGAGCGGAAACAACAGTACGAGCAATCCCAGTGCTCCAAGCGATACATGGTAGCCGGTTATAGGCTTCGAAAACCAGCTCACGTCTTTTTTCCAGGAATAGGGCAATCCGCTTGCCCATGAATTGGGGCCCTCGATCTGGATCTCGAAGTATGCCCACGCGATCGAAATTGCTTCAAGAAGCATTCCGATGAACATTAACCATATTTCCATCATAATCAAACACCTCCAAATGCCTGACGATACATATTACAGCGGAATGGCGCATTTGTCAATAGCATTTAGCTGAAATCAGGCTTATTTTAAACAAAAAAGGGCGGTTTAAAGACCGTCCTTTCCATGCAAACAGAGAAATTAATTCTCAATTTTCTTCTCGGCTTTCTCGACTATATACGAGAAAAACTGAGCGGGATTCTTTTCATCCACTTCCTTGCCATCCTCTCTGAATTCCTTCTTATCAACTATCTTTAATCCTTTTTTTTCGAAAAGATCTCTCCATTCTTCGCCGCTATGCACATTATATTCCGAAACATTCACATTCCTCAGTATATTTTTTGCCCTGGCAAAAATTCCCTCTTCGGTCATGCCCTGTGGCGGTTCATCTACAATTATTATTTTGCCGTCATCTTTAATTATCCTGATCATCTCATCCAGCATTTTCTCCTGATCCTCATGACTCAGCTCCTGAAAAGTGAAAAAAGATGTTGCAACATCAACTGACTTTTCTTTAATGGGCAATTCTTGTCCGCTTCCAAAAACTGTATTTATTTTTTTTCCTTCCCCTGATCCAGAAATTGCTCCCGAAGCATAGTCCTTAAGGTCTATTCCAACCGTACTTACGTTTTTGCCGGGATTATTTTTTATTATTTCTTTTTCAATATGTTGCGTCCCGCCTCCGATGTCCGCAATTCTGATCTTTTCTTCAGCGTCATATCCTTCGATCACTTCATTTACTCCGGATTCTTTTACCATATTCTCCGCCCTTTTTTCGAGCCAATCCTGAACCGGCGCGGCCTCCTGGATACTGTGCTTAATTTTGTCCATAAAAGACCTCGGATCCGGATGTTTTTTCTTCGCCAAATTGAACTTTTCCTCGCTTGTCAGTTCAGTCTCCCGGTCCTGCGCAATCTCAAACGAATTTTTCATGTTTTTGTCGCTAATGTTTACTTTTTTTCTTTATCGTAGATATCGAATTCATATTTGAACTTATTCTTTCTGTCCTTTCCAAGAAGCACCCAGTGCAAACCTGTTCCGAGACTCTGGATCGCAACCTTCAAATGTCCTTCTTTTTCCAGACGGCGGGTTGAAACATCTATCTTAACGCTTTTTATCACCCTGAATTTAACCTTGAAAAGTTTATATTGAACAGCCCTTTGCACATAATCAGAATCCTCTCCCAGAGTTATTCTCTCGTCAAATCCCTTGATCTTTCTATGAAGGTCTTTCTTTATGAATATACACCACCCCCCGCCAAAAGGCGTCAGGGAAAATTGGAAAAGATTTGTCAGTTTGTTCCAAAAATCAAAATATAGTTTATCAAGTTTGACTCCCTGAAGGGCCATAAGAGGAACCCCGATGTCTATTTTTCTTTTTTTAAATTCTTCCAAGGCCTTTTCCAAAAAATCAGCGCTCTTAAGCTCAGTATCGGAATCCAAAAAAAGAAGCACTGTTCCGGTTGCGACTTTTGCGCCCATATTCCTTGCCCTTCCGGGAAGCCCCCCCTTGACCACCTTGCATCCAAAACTGCCTGCTATTTCCTTGGTTCTGTCCTTTGAGCCATTATCCGAAACAATAATCTCATAATCCCTGAAAGTTTGTTTTTTTATGCTTTCGAGAAGCCTTGGAAGAAATTTCTCTTCATTCTTCGTAGGAATAACGATTGATAAAGTTGGCATATTTCTATATTAATTATTATTTCTTGATGAGACTATCATATAACTTTACGATCTTTTCGGTCCACAATTCTATAGTAAACTTCTTGGAATTGATCTTGGCTTGATCCGATAGCCTCTTCCTCAGATCTCTGTCATTTATGACTTTTATCACAGAAGATGAAAATTCATCGACATTATTATCGGTTAATATCCCGTCTTCTCCACTTATGATCATATCCTCGATCCCGCTTGCTCTGACCGCAACGGCAGGAATTCCGGCAGACATCGCCTCAACCGCGACAAGCCCTTGCGTCTCGGTCAGCGACGCAAAAACGAATATATCGCTTGCCTGATAAAGGCTGATGATCTCCTCCTTATTCACCAGTCCCGTAAAAACCACATCATTTTCTATTCCAAAATCCTTCACCATCGCCTCCAGATCCTTTTTCACCGCTCCGTCCCCGACTATGATGAATTTCGCATTCACACAGGTCTTCTTTATCTTATTGAAAGCCTCGACAAGGAATTTCACATTCTTTTCCTCGGTGATCCTGCATGCGGTTATAAGGGCGACGTCATTCGGGCTGATCTTATATTTGGCGCGGAGCTCTTCCCTTCTGCCGGTTCCTTTTGCAAACTCGTCGATATTTATCCCGCTCGGAATGATCTCTATTCTGGAGGATACGCCACCGTCAAGCAGTAACTTTTTTATGGCGCCGGACGGAGCTATGACCGCATCGCTCTTATTGCTATAACCGGTCGTGATCTTTCTTATCAAGCCTTTTGCGATAGAACTTGGGAGAAGCGGAATATAATGGGAATAATCCTCATATTTGATATGATAAGTAAAAACAAGCGGTATCTTGAGCATCCTTGCATATTTCATCGCCTCATCCCCGAGAGAATAAGGCTGATGGGAATGGATTATATCCAGATTCAGTTTTTTTACTGTTTCTTCCATGTGAGACATGAAAGGCAGCGGAATAACATAATAATACCCGCCGTAATTGAAACGAAAACTTTCATATCTGAATATGTTCTTTTCCTTGTCGGTATAGCCGGGATATTTCGGAGCAAAGACAAACGGTTCGTGGCCGGCCCGAACAAGACCCTTGCAGAGATTTATTACGGACGTTTCCATACCGCCCTTGGAAGGTATGTAATAGTTGATGAACATTCCTACTTTCATGCGTTTTAATTAGTGTTTAATTTTATTTTTTATTTTCACAAACCCATTAGCCCAACTTTGAATATGTTCGATTAGCTTGTACCAAAAAGACGGCATATATACCATACTTGCGAAGACGATCGTGATGATGATCATTGCGTCATAGCTCAGCCTGGACCAATAATCGTCCTCCAGTTTCAGCCACATTCCGAATTCATCAAAGGTCAAAGCAAGACCGACTCCATACAAAGCGCCTATCCTCAGCCTGTTCTTCGTATTAAGAAAGAAAAGGGCGAGGAGACCTGCGATCGCAAGAATAAATATCCCATAATTCAGATGATGGATGTGATATCCCCTGATATACAAATTCGGATCTTCAATAATTCCCATGCGCCCCAATCTTACATAAGTCCTAACGAAAATAAAAGTAAATAAAAAAGAAGTAAGAATAGCAAAGCTCATCCTCCTCTTGTGTTTAGATATAAGTCTATAATAGAAACCGCCCACCGTTTACATGATAATGATTAATATTGCCAGAGCCTGTTTAATAAAATCTTATCTCGATCTGCGATAGTTTCAGATTCAAATATATATCCACTTTCTTTTCGGATTCGCCATAATTCATGCTTGTGTATTCTTTAAATCCCTGAGTAAGCCCAAGCTCGGCAAAATTATCCACTATGAACATTTTCTCGAGTTTCAATTTTACGCCGACTTTTTTCGGTATCTCAAGGGTTACGTACGAACTGTTCGCATTAATGCTCATCCTGCCCGACTTTGGCGCAACTATTATTCTGCTTGAACTGAAATTGGATTCAAGATTAAAATCTGCAACCGATAGTTTTGAAAGATCTATCTCGTTTATAGTGGTATAGGTTTTCAGATTCAGCTTGATAGGGGCTTCCTTATTCAATCTGAAATCCCAATTATGATCGCCATCCCACGGACTATAAATATAATTGCTGACACTGCTGTCGGCTATCTGATAAAGATCTTCTTTTTCGAAGGTCTTGGATACCAAATTCGGCTCCTCTCCTTGCGGCATAGACATATCAACGCTGAACAATTCAGCTCCTCCATCGCTTATTTGAAGTTTTCCGGAATAGAAATCAAGGCTCAGATCTGCTGTTTTTTCCGGCGATAAATTATCACGGCTGATCTTCTGTTTTTCAATTATTCTGGGCTGAAAGATGTTCCCATCCTGCGCAACATTTATCAGACCGAAAGTAACCCCCATCACGACAAGCGGCGCCAAGACTCGCAAAAAAGAAAGACGGGTTCTCCTTAAAATAAGGTCAATTCCGACAATAATAAAAAGCAGCGGCCAAAGCCTCAATAATTGAAAAACCATATTCCATTTTACAAAACCCAACGACATCCACAAGAAAATAAAACCCAAAAACAGGATATATAATCCGTTGGATACCCTGTCTACATTAAACTTTATATCCATAGATATATCTGACATTTAATATAACTATTATAGCACAGATTCGCCGATACAACAAAACAAGAATGAGTGGTTACATTCTTGTTCCGGCCCGATTCCGATATTCGATCTATTTACCGAGTTCTGCATCGATCTCTCTCTTGAAATCCTCCAATCTCGGCAAATATCTGTCGTTTTCGGAATTCACAAGAAGCCTTCCGTTAATATAGAAAGTCGGGGTTCCGACTATCCCGTCTTTATTTCCTTGCTCCGTATCTTTTTCTATCTTATCTTTGTGACTATCACTGTCAAGACAAGGATTAAAAATATCCACGTTAAGACCGATTTCCCCGGCATATTTTCTTAAGCTATCAACTCCCAGATTTCCCCGGCTTTCATAAAGAGCATTATGCATCTCTGTAAATTTTCCCTGGTCTCTTGCACATTCCGAGGCAACCGCAGCTTTCATGGCATACTCATGGAATGGCAAGGGAAAATGCCTGTATTCCAGAAAAACCTTATCCCCGTACTCGCTTAATATCCGTTCAACAACAAAATGTTCATTGATACAGGCCGGACATTGATAGTCGCCATATTCGATTATTGCCACTTTTCCGTCCTTTTTTTCATAATCAATATTGGCATGGGAATTTGCGTCACCGCCTGTCGAGTTAAAAAAATAGAATAATGCCGCCAGGACGGATATGAACGCCAGAAGCAAGAAAATCGGATTGGAAAATAAGTTATTGAATGAATTTGCCTGTTTGTTATTCATTTTTGTATTTTATTTGATAATAATCTATAAAGATAATATACGGAAACCGGAAATACTGCAAGCAATGACAGTTGCGTGTAAGTGAGATCGAAATAGCGGCTTTCACAGATCCCGAGATCCGCGCAACGCGTAAAATCAAATATGAATCTGAAAACTGAATACAGTACAAGGAAAACAAAAAAGATCGCTCCGGCCCTAAAATACGACTTTCTTTTTTCAAGATACCAGATAATGCAAAAAATAACAACATTTCCGAGAAGAAGATAAAGAGAAGCCGGATGCCTCCAGGATCCGTCCGAATATGCGATGCTCCATGGAAGATCCGTTATGCTCCCAACATGGTCATAGACAAGAAAACAGCCGGTCCTGATGAATATAAGCGCAACGGCAAGTCCCGGCGTCAGAATGTCCGCAACTTTCAGAACATCCAGCTTTTTATATTTGAGATACGAATAAATTGTGACTGCTGAAAATATCGCCCCTCCGAAAAAAGAAAATCCTCCGCCATAAATCAAGCTGTCGATGGAAATATCACGTGCTGCTGAAAATATAATATAAAATATTTTTGCGCCGGCTATCATTACAATAAGTGCGATAAGAAATGAATTGTAAATCACTTCCTCATCGATCCCGGCTTTTTTCGCCCTAACCAAAGAAATAAACAGCGAAAACAATACTCCGAGAGATGCAAAAAATCCCCACATTTGCAATGTTATCGGTCCGACTTGTATCGAACTAAGCGGGAAATAAGGGATCATGGAATGGATTTAATTAATTATGATATCATTTTATTATCACATAGGTCCGTTTATCGTATTTTATGGGTCTTGATTTTTATGTTTTTTTATGCTATACTATAAGAGCAATTGGGTGAACTTTAATCAATTATAAGACAAAAAAATGCCAAAATTCGAAGAAGCAGGAGTCGTATATGGACCAGATGTTAACAAACCTACAGTAGAAGATCTCGAGAAAGAAGGCGTGGATGTTAAGATTAAAAATAGACCTGACGGAAATATGGTTATTGCGACAGAAAAACCTTCCGATGATACTGAAAAGAAAGACAAAGAAAACATGGAAGAAACCCTGAAAAAGCATGGCGTTGACTCGATACAGTAATAATACCAACATCGGTTTTCAAAGGACGGCAGAAATGCCGTTCCTTTTTATTCTTTTCAGCTTTCGCAGGCTCCTGTGATAATTTATCGCAAATCTGTGCGCCTCATCGCGTATTTTTTTTATAAAGCTGACGTCTGGGAACATGAAACCCCGGCTTGCCGAAAAAAACAGTTTCTCCCCTTTCCGGGAAGGACCCTTGGCGATAGAAACGATGGGAATCTTGTAACCATAGCTTTCAATAACGGCCTGTGCCATATTCTTTTGGCCCAGCCCGCCATCAATAACAACAAGATCAGGCATTGACCAATCAGAACGCCTGAATCTTCTTTCGAGCACCTCCTTCAGCATTGCAACGTCATTCGATCCAGAAACTTTCTTTATTCTGAATTTCCTGTATTCGCCTTTATCCGGCTTTCCGTCAGTGAATACCGCCATACTGCCGACAGAAAGCTCGCCCGAGATATTTGATATATCATAGCACTCCGCGCGATGAGGATATTTCCGGAAGGACTCCGCCAGAACATCTTCTCTTTTGATGAAAGCAATATCCCTGATGTGTTCCAGCGCAAAGATCGTATTTCTGATCTTTCCGGCATTTTCAAAATTCATTTTTTTCGACTCTTCTTTCATTTCTCTCTTCAATTTCTTCAATATCCTTTCTCTCCTGCCCTCCAGAAAAAGTCGTATATTACTTATTATTTTGGCATACTGTGAAAGCGAAACATCTTCTATTCTTCCCGAAGAATATCCTTTCATGTAATATCTTCGATAAAGACCGGAAGTCCCCCTCCCCTTTTCGGGCGGATCAAATGTCCTGATCAGAAAGTCAACGACCTGCAGAGCGCTATCCTTGCTGAGATACGGACCGAAAACATACTTGGCTTTGGGTTTTTTCCTGTCGGTTGGCCTTGCCACGATGATCCTCGGATATTTTTCATCAGTTATCAGGATATTCGCGAATGATTTGTCATCCTTGAGTTTAATATTGTATTTCGGCATATATCGCATGACAAGATTCGCCTCAAGGATCAACGCCTCGACCGCGCTTGCAGTATTTCTGTAACCGATATCCGCCACTTCACCTATGAGCTTTTCGGTCTTATTGTCCAGCGCTTTTGAAAAATAAGAATACACCCTTTTTTTCAAAGATGTCGCTTTCCCGATATAGATAATTTCCCCCGATGCACCCTTCATTATATATACACCCGGAGAATCCGGAAAATTTCTTATTTTTTTCTTTAATTTGTTTGAATTATCTGACATGTATATTACATTTTATATAAATATGCGTGCTGACAGTTCTTAATTTACTAAACTAATGCAACCATGCTTTAAGCATTCTGTCATTAAAAATTTAATAGAAATTTAAAATTAGAAATTAGAAATTATCTGCAAGCTAAAGACTGCCATAATAATACCATAGGTCTAACTATGGTATAAATCAATACGCTATGTTATGCAATAGCCATTAGCACACATTCTCCATCCGTATAGCCTTAACGGGGCATTCTACATCGCAGATCCCGCAGCCTTTGCAAAAATCCATATCGGTTTCCCCGACTTCCATCTTTTCTCTTCCATCCTCAAGCTTGATCTTTTTTACTTTTATCGCCATGTCAGGACAGAAAACAGCACACCGCATGCAGTGGATGCACCTGTCTTTGTCGCGAATGGGCATTTTTGCTTTCCAGCTTCCCGTTTTGAACTGCTTCGAGTTTCCGGCCTCGATTATTTTTCCGCCTATTGGTATTTCTTTTGAAGTTTTTAGCGCCATAGTGAAGTTATTTTAATATTTTAACAAACAGGCATTTAAACGCTTTTAATTTGATCTTAAATTTCTATTTGGCATTTGAAATTACTCTGTATCCCTCTTTCAGCGCCTCGACATTCTTGTTCACAATATCTTCCGAAACCTTCTTCCCGAACATCTCTTTCGTTTCTTCGATGGCGTGTTCATACGGGATCAGCGGAACAAGCTTGATCATCGCTCCCATTATCGCGGTATTCGGAAGATCTCTTCCGATTATCCGCATTGCTATCCCCTTGGCATCGATTATATAGATCTTGCAATTCTTTTTACTCAGCTTGCTCCTGACATTTTCAGCCGTATCGCAAGTGTTTACTATGACAATGCCATCATCAATGAGTCCGCCTGCAACGTCAACGCTCGGAAGAAGCGACGGATCAAGAACCACGACCATGTCCGGCGACTCGACATCGCTGTATATCCTTATGGGCTTCTCACTCACACGAAGAAATGTCTTCATCGGGGCCCCCGACCTCTCCGGTCCGTATTCGGAAAAAGCCTGCGCAAAAATATCCTCTTCAATTGCCGCCTCGGCGATGACCTGAGCAGCCGTCTTTGCGCCTTGTCCTCCCCTTGAATGAATCCTTATTTGATATATTTCTCCAATCATTTTTTTAGGTTACATTTTATCTTTATGAGTATATTATACGTTTTTTTCCGTAATTTGTAAAAGCCGGCTAATAAATGGGATCACCTATAACAACTACCGTCAACGAATACGTCAGCGTGGCAAAAAACAAAACGATCAAACCGAACTTCAGCATTTTCTTGAACATTTGTTCTTTTTCTTTATTATCGGTAAGGCGATAAATAATATATCCAGCTCCTCCGCATATAACAGTTAAGACTGAAAATGTTGCGATAATTCCCAACAGCCAGTCATTTACATTCATTAATAATATTTTTATGTCTTGAGGCAAAATACTCTTTTCGGAAACAATATACGATGGCGATATGAAAATATTGAATAAATAAATATAAACAACCCACACGATCAACGCAATAATTACTTTTACTATTTTCATATTTTTCCTGTCATATTTTTCCATTATTTTGACATTTTAATAATCTCCTTTGCGATCATCAGTTCCTCATCGGTTTTGATCACGAGTTTTTTTATGTCTTTTATATCTTTATATCCCACCAGAATCATCTTTTTTATCTGAGTACTTCTGAATCCCACAGTTCCGGAAAAAACAATGGCATCCACATCTCCCAATATCGCTTTATATGCTCCGATGTATTTCCTGATCCTGTACGCATAGATCTGAAGAGTGCTTATCATTTTTTCATTCCCCAGCTTTGCGTTGTGGGATATTTCATAAATGCTGTCATTTTCGGTCTCGGCAAGGCCTTTCAGTCCGCTTTCCCGGTTCAGAAGATAGTCCACATCGAATGCCCTTCCTTTCCCGGTATAATCCTTTATTTCTATATCGGTATTTTTGATCAGCTCGAGGATGACTCCAGGATCCAGATCGCCGCATCTTGAGGCCATCGGAAGCCCTTCCATAGGAGTGAAACCCATGGATGTATCGATCGCCCGTCCCTTCCTTATCGCGGTTATGCTGGCTCCTCCCCCGAGATGGCATGTGATAAGATTCAGCCTCTTTGCCGGCTTCCCGAGCTGCTTTGCCGCTTCAAGCATAATATAGTTATGCGAGATCCCATGAAAACCATATCGCCTGATGCCATATTTTTCAAACATCCGGCGCGGTATGGCATAAAGATATGCGTATTCCGGAAGATCCCTATAGAATGCCGTGTCGAACACCGCAACATTTTGCGCACCCCCTATGATCTCCATTGATGCCCTTATCCCTTCCAGATTGGCGGGATTATGAAGCGGAGCGAGATGACTGACTTTTTCGATCTCTTTCAAAATTTCAGGATTAACCAAAATAGGCTCGGAATATTTTCCACCCCCATGAACCACTCTGTGTCCGACATATTTGATATTCTCGACATTCCCGATCTTGCCTATGGCCTCTTTCAGCGCCTCAGTGTGATTCTTTATTTCTCCCTTGCCTATGTCTTCGATAAATCCCGAATTTAATTCTTTCAACTTGAAATCAAAAAGCTTGTACTTCAGAGAAGTGCTGCCGGAATTGAGAACCAGGATTTGATCATTGATATTCATAATTAAATAATTTATTTCTTAGCGCCAACAAGGATATTTCAGAAAATATATAACTAAACTGTAAGATTATTGATATTTAGGAACAATTTTCGACCAAGTATCAGGGTTTCCATCATAACACTCATAAATATGCACATATATTAAATCGTATTCACAATTATCCTCATTATTCAAGGTGTATTCTTTTGTCTCTCCCGCCTTTATTCCATCATCGTTTCTCAAAAAATCCTTATAATTCAACGCGGTCCCGCCCCAAACAACTCCTCCGCGCTTGCATCTTCCCGCGTAAAATTCAACATTATCAACATCCCGAGTTCCTGTATTCTTAATTTTTAAATAAATATTCTTGCTTAGGTCTGAGCTTTGCTTGATAATTTCAATTCTTTTCTCCATACACGATGTTGGCTCTTCTATTGTTATCGTGGCTGAATCTCTAATATTATAACCACCCCCAAGTCCGCCAGGTCCGCTTCTGACACTACAAAATATTAAAACCCTATAGTCATCGGGATAAATTGACCATTTAAAATATTTATAGTTATTTGCTTTTATGTCCCATTCAAATTCACGAGACTGCTGATCCCAAATAAATGGATTTTTAGAAACGCTGTCCATTTTAAATTCTGTTCGCGTTTGTGAATATACTACATCGGGTCTTGTTCCAGCAATATCCATTCTACAAACTCCGCCAATACCATCAAGAACAGTTATTTCAACCGGTTCTCCATAGGCATAAGTACGTTTATTGGTTTTAATATATTGAGATATATTAGGCTTCTCCGGCTCTGATTTTAGAGAATCGGCCTCAGGCTTCTCCGGCTCTGATTTTAGAGAATCGGCCTCAGACTTCTCCGGCTCTGATTTTAAGATACTGATAAATAACAGAGTTATTATCCCAAAAATGACAAACAACAATGCAATTGTTTTAATAACATGTTTATATATCATATTATTTTATATTATTCAATTGGATAATCCCTGAACAATATCATCTTTTGTAAAAATATATTTATTCTGGGAATACATCGACTCATCGCAATTATCTTGATCTTTTTTCCGTCATTTTTCACTTTTCAATTTCAATTTTTAGCTTAATATCACTTCCCCATCCCCGCAGCCCGCCATCCCCGCAGCATTTCCTTCGTCAGTGTCTATATGGCAAGCCCATGCATAAGTCTTGTCGACCCGCGCAATGACATTGTCAAAAATCAGCCCTCTCTCTCCCCCCACCTTAACTTTCATCACATCACCGTCTTTGATGCTTATTCCGGCCGCATCCTTAGGAGTCATATGGACATGCCTCTTGGCGACGATCACGCCTTCTTTTATATCAATGCTCCCTTTGGGTCCCGTGACAGTTATTCCCGGAGTATCTTTTATATTTCCCGAAAGGCGGAGGGGCGGATTTATCCTGAAATTCCTCGCTTCAGTCTCCGTTATTTCAACCTGTGTGTAATTCCTTATGGGTCCCACTATGCGCACCCTTTTCATCTCAAATTCATCGTCTTTGATATCTACGGTCTCATTTGCCGCAAACATACCGGGCTGAGACAGCTCTTTCTTGACCGTCAGTTCGGCCCCGGCGCCAAACAGCTTCTCAAAATCATCTTTATTGAGATGTATGTGATGAGCAGAGATCTCAACTTTAACTATTTTGTTCATATTTTTGCTTTGTTAATCAATAAACCTAACTTATTATAACATAAAAATCTCTAATAAGAACAGCTCTTTTCCATAGGGACTGTCCTTTGAATGCCGCTATTTTCCACATATGATCTTTCTATATACCTCTTCATATCCATCGACCATTTTCTCAATGTTAAAATTTTCCCGGACACGCTTCCGGCAATCAGACCGCTTGATCTTGCCTATGTTTTTTATGGCCTCTATCATTCCCTCTTCGTTTTCGACGATAAAGCCGGTTTTTCCATGTTCCACGACCTCCGGAACCGAACCGTTCCCAAAGGCTATAACGGGCGTCCCGCAAGCCATCGCTTCGATCATCACGAGCCCGAAAGGTTCCTGCCAGCGGACGGGAAAAAGGAATGCCTTGGCTCCGCCCAAAAAATCGGACAGCCTGCTCCTGTCCAAAAAACCCAGATCTTCGATCTCTCCCTGCTTGATATATGGCTTCACCTTCTCGGCATAAAAACCATTGCCCCACGCGCTCCCGGCAATTTTCAATTTTTCTTTGGACCTTGTCGCGACATTCACCGCCGCATCGACTCCTTTTTCATAGGTATATCTCCCGAGATATGCAAGATATCCTTCGTGATCGCCCCTGAATTTGAATCTGCCAAGATCAAGGCCGTTATAGACCGTTCTAACGTAATTCAGGTCCGGCATGCCCTTTCTCTGATTGTCGCTTATGGAAACATAATATGCCCTGTTCCTCCACGCGCAATAGCCGATCGCATTGTTCCAGGCGGAATCCATCGGATCATGAAGCGTAAAAACCGTCGGAGTCTTTGTCTGATTCACGAACGGAAGAAGCTTCGGCACAAGATGGAAAGCATGGATTATATCATATTTCCCGCTCCCCGCATCTTCATACATCTTCGAGGCAAGGAGCTGTTCATAGACCGAAAGCTGAAGCTGATCATGAAATCCTCCATTCATCGGCTTGTCTTTCAGTTTGTAGAATGAAACCATGTCATTGGATATTTTTTTTGCCTCGATCCCGGAATCCGAAGAACAATAAAAAGTGACGTCGTGTCCGCGTTTTGACAATTCCCTAACCAAAATTTCCGCGAGGTCCATCGGAGCATAGATTATCTCTTTCGGAAGCGGACAGGAAAATTCATTCGTACAATAGATCGCTATCCTAAGTTTTGACATTTATTATTTATTTGACATATTAAACTTTCTCGACCATATCCTGAGGAAATCTTCAGCTCCCGACCATGGAAACCGAATTTATGCATTATTAATATTATTTTCCTTTTAACTTTTTTTGTTCTTGTATTTTTCTAAAACTTAGCCTGCTGATCACTGGTTTCCCCGTTTTCACTTCAATCTGTTTTCTGGCGTTTCCTGCTATACTTCCGCCTTCACGCGCCACCTTTCTATTTTCCGGAAAAGTTTTGGGCTCCCGCTTCTTGGAAATTTCAGTGGTCGCCGTTTCTGCCAGCATGTTCAAGACCAATTCTAAATTCGTCATATTATCCCGCAAATTTTCTTTTTTCAAATCTTTATGCTTTTTATAGTCTTTTGTTTTCAATCCTGCCCAGGCAAAAGAAATATCATCGGTTAAAACAGCGAATTCATCGCTTGTTTTTACGCCCCGCTCATTCCACTCATTAGTCAGATCTTTTCTGATTTCAATGCTTTTCAGACGCAAGTCAACCCAGTTTTTAGAATAACCCATTTTAAGATAGGTTGCCAGTGCGCGGTGAATGGCTTTTTCAGGATCCTCAGTTTCTTCGATTCTTTCATAGCCCACCCGCGCCAGCCAAAGCTTGAACGGCTCCGCCTTCGGCGAAGGAATAGACTGAATTATCCTGAACATTGTTTCTGTATCCGCCGCATCAGTTAGATAAAACTTGCCATCTGCAGCTTGCATTTTCAGTTGGTTACATTTTGTAACCACCTCGCTTCCTTCTTGTTTTAAGCGGTTTTTTAGCACTTTCCAATAATTCCTCGGATCAACGCTCGCATTTAACGCATCGACTATATCCACTACCGAAAAATACCATAGTTCTTTTTCATCATCCCAAATCCGACGGATTTTCTTACCTTCAAAAATCGCTAATTGCTTATCTTTTTTCATTAAATATTTTAATGATTGAATAATTTGTAACTTGTTTTTCCGTATACGCTTCCGCCAAATCCATTGGAGCATAGATTATCTATTTCGGAAGCGGACAAGAAAATTCATTCGTGCAATATATGGCTATTTTAAGTTTTGACATTTGATTTTTAATTTATCCGATCATAAGAATCGGATCTCTATTGAAATACTATATACTGCAGTAATTTTATGCCATCATTAGAAAAATCAGATGACAAATTTCTTCTTGAATTTACATTTAGGATAATTAGAACAACCAAAGAATTTACCAAACCTGCCATTTATCTCTCTTAGTTTGCCGCCGCATGTCGGGCAAATATCGTTTGTCTTATTTTCTACGACTTCATCGTCTTTATTTACCAGTTTTATCAACCTGAGCAATTCATCACCATCGACCAATTCAATCTGTTTATCTTCTGCGTATTTCTCAGCCTCTGTTGTAAAGATGTTTGTTGTTATAAAGATTCCCTTTCCTTGCGAAAGCTTATCCATCAATGTACCAACAAATTCTCTAACATTACTAACCGATACTTTCGAAGTTATATATTTCTTGCACTGAATGTAATGTTTTATTCCGTTTTTCGTTACGACTACATCCACTCCTCCGTCATGAGAACCACCAACTTTTTCCGTTTGATATCCAAGTCGAAAATACATGTCTGCAATATAATTTTCAAAGTCATTAGGTCGCAATTTTCTTAATTTTCCAATTAAATCCTTATCTATGGTCCACTCGTTGACTTGATTGATTTTTTTCTCAATCTTCTTGTTTTTTAAATAACGTGGTATCCATACTTCGACAGCTATTTTCATCAATGCAATAATAATTAGCAAAACCCATACTTGCCACAGAGAAAGAAACATTGTCAACAAACTTTTAAAAAATTCCCATTGATCGAAAGCAAAATGATTTATATTGTTTTTAATTAATAATTATTAATTCCCTATTCGCCTATTCGCGCGAATTAGAGAACCGATAAGATAGCGCAAATCAAGATAATTGATATTAGAGGTATTTACAAATAACTCACCTTCACGCTATTCAATCTCTTTTCAATTTCGCTTCGATCCAAAATCCCATTCTGCGCGCCATATTCGCTGACCACGTTCCCGCTGTTCAAAATTCCGAATTTCAATGCATCTTCCAGTTTACCAGTGATCAGATATCCCCCAAGCATGGCCGCACCAAACGCATCTCCGGCGCCTGTCGCATCCACTCCCCGATTGTCCGTTCCCGGCGCAAAAATAACCTGATCCCCTCCGCCATAAACATATGCGCCATTTTTTCCATCAGTTACGACCACAATTTTCGGACCCCATTTTTTCATGAATTTTGCCAGGACCGAAGGATCGTTCATCTGATTATAATCCAATTTAATGTTCTTATCTCCCTGGACCAGCTCTATTGCTTCATCCTTGTTCACGATTAGCATTTCGGTTATCCTGAAATATTCTTTCAGATTATCAGTTCCGCCGGCCAGCTGAGCTCCGCCCGGATTCCAGGCAAGCTTTATCTTGCCCTCAACCACGGCTTCCTTTATCTCATCCAGGCTATTCTTCCACTGGTTCGCAAGAGAAGTGAGATATATCCATTTGCTTTTTCCGATCAGATTTTCTTTCTTCAGCTCAAGAAAGTCGCTTGCGCCCTTATAAACAAAGATAACCCGGTCGCCGCCTTTTTTATCCAACACGATCAAAGAGAATCCCGTTCTCCTTGCCTCATCGTTCTGGATCAATCCAGTGTCTATCCCAAGTTTTTTCAAATTATTGACTATCGCTTTTCCGTCATCATCGTTTCCCACTTTGCAGTTCACGGCGACTTTGAGCCCGAGCTTTTGGAAAGTGGCCGCTGTGTTGCAGGCTCCTCCTCCGAAATTGAATATCACCTCTTCGCTTTTTATCTTTGCGCCATATTCAAATCCCAGGATCACCTGCTCCGTCAGATTCTCAGGAGTTTCAATGATCTTTCCCTTGTCGGTAATGAACGTTATGTCGCGAGTCGCCCCGCCGATCGTAATTATGTCGAACATAATTTTAGTATTTAGTATTTAGTATTTAGTATTTAGCTGGATGCCAAATACCACATACCACATGCCATATACCTCATGCCAGTTCATTTCGATCATTGATACATTAAAACACTTGGCATACCATAAACAGTTTACTGTATAACAACACTTAGGCTTTGCATCTTATCTTTTTTTCTATCAAGCTTCCAAGAACCATATCCTTGGGCTTTTCCGTGCCCAAAACATCAAGAAGCGTCGGCGCAACATTTCCAAGAACCCCGTTGTCATGCAATTTCAGGCTTTCCCTCTTCAGTCCCTTTTTTGCGATAATGAACGGAACGGGATTTTTGCTGTGCATGGTCATTATCTCTCCCGTTTTCAGATCAACCATTTCATCGGCATTGCCGTGATCCGCAGTCACTATCACCATTCCTCCGCCCTCCACGGCTTTTTCGATCACCATTGCCATGCACTTATCCAGAAATTCAACCGCGGAAATGGTCGCCTTCATGTTTCCCGTATGCCCTACCATATCGGCATTGGCATAATTAACAGCAATAAAATCATATACGCTGTATTCGATATTCGAGACAAGAACTTTCGTGATGTCCATTGCGGACATTTCCGGCTTCTGGTCATAGGAAAAAACGTTCGGAGACATGATCTGCTCCCTATCCTCTCCGCCAACCGGATCCTTATGTCCGCCATTTATAAAATATGTTATATGAGGATATTTCTCGGCTTCAGCTATATAGAGCTGTTTTTTCTCTCTCAAAACATGGGGTATGGTATTCTCCACCGATTGGGAATAATAAGCGACCTGCACAGGAAGGTCCGGACCGAAATCCGTCAGTGTACACGCAAATATATCTTTTAACTTATGAGATCTGTTCTCATAACCGATAACTTTATTCGTCACAAATAATTTCGTGAATTGCCTCGCCCTGTCCCCCCGGATATTGAAATGAATGATCGCATCATTGCTTTTTATTTTCGCAATAGGTTTGTTCTTGCTGTCTACTATTACCGTCGGAATGATAAATTCATCCGTAAGGCCCTGTGAATAGGAATATTTTATGGCCTCTTCGGGAGATTTGCTTTTCCATCCCTCCCCCATGACCATGGCATCATAAGCTTTCTGAAGCCGCTCCCAATGTTTGACGCGGTCCATGCCATAATATCTTCCGCCTATCGTGGCGATCTTTCCTATTCCTATCTCTTCTATTTTTTCGTTCAGATCCTGCAGAAAGATCAGCGCTCTTTTCATAAAAGTATCCCTTCCGTCAGTGAAAAGATGCAGATAAACCTGCTTCACCTTCTTCGTTTTCGCCAGCCTCAAAAGAGCGTAAAGATGGTCCGGATCGCTATGAGGACTGTCTATTTCGGAAAGAAGTCCGATGAAATGAAGATTTGTTTTCTCGACTATTGCATGATTCATAGTTCGAAGTATTCTCGGATTTTTGAAGAATTTACCCGACTCGATGTCTTCCCTGATTATCTGCGAATCCTGTTTGACGATCCTTCCCGCGCCGATGTTTATATGTCCCGCTTCGCTCCCACTCCTTTCATTCTCGGAGAGTCCCACTGCAAGACCGGTGGCATTCAGGGTCGTATAGGGATACTTTCGGACCAAGCTGTCAAAAAAAGGTTTTTTGGCAAGTTCAATCGCATTAGCCCTGCTTTTTGGCGCAACACCCCATCCATCAAGGATTATAAGAATATTTGTCGGTTTTTTTGGCATAAATAGTTTGTGAATTTCTAATTTTTAATTTCTAATTTATATTGAATTTCTAATTTTACAATTTCTCAATGTTTAAAACTTTTAGTCATCTTCCTATAGTCCATGCACTTATTATTTTCAATATTTTATTCAGAATTGATAATTCAGTCATTGAAAATTCAATGAAAATTGTAAATTGATAATTGAAAATTATGCTCCGATCTCTTCTTCTATCTTCATCAGCCTGTTGTATTTTGCAAGCCTCTCTCCCCGGGAAAGCGATCCGGCCTTCAGGAAATCCGCGCCCGTCGCAACTGCCAGGTCGGCGATGAAATGATCGCATGTTTCTCCCGATCTGTGCGAAACGATGACCTTCCAGCCTTCTTTTTTTGCAAACTTGATGCAATCGATCGTTTCCGTGAGAGTTCCTATCTGATTGAATTTTATTATTATCGCGTTTGCGCACTTGTTCTTATCCGCCTTTTTTCCCCTTTTTATATTCGTTACCGTGAGATCATCCCCGACGATCATAATCTTTTTGTTGAATTGGTCTATCCTCTCCTTCATCCGCGCCCAGCCCTCCCAGTCATTCTCATTCAGACCATCTTCGATCGAAATAAGCGGATATTTTTTCAGCCACTCAAGATACAGAGCGGTAAGCCTGTCGCGGTCCAAGGAAATATTCTCAGGCCTGAGCCTGTATTGGTTGTTCCCTGCTTCATAGAAGGAGCTGGATGCCGCGTCTATTCCGATAAAAATCTCTTCGCCCGGCTTGTATTTGGCGTCTTCGATCGCCTTTATGATCAACTCGAATGATTTTGTCGTACTGTCCAACTTTGGAGAAAAACCGCCTTCGTCTCCGACTCCGGTTGATTGTCCAAGTCCTGACAGTATTTTCTTCAGCGCCTGAAAGATCTCGCTTCCGGCCCGGATCCTTTCCGGAGAACCTTTTATCCCCACGGGAAGTATCATGAATTCCTGGATCGAAAGTCCGCTATCGGCATGCTTTCCGCCATTTATTATATTGAACATAGGGACCGGTATCCTGAAATCTTCTTCTTCAAGACCATAGGCGGATGCTATATATCTATACAGACGCTTATTTCTTGCCCTTGCTCCCGCTCTCGCACAAGCAAGAGACACTCCCAAAATGGCATTCGCACCCAGATTCGATTTATTCTCTGTTCCATCCAGATCGATCATCATCTTATCTATCTTCTTCTGGTTGGTTACGACTTGTCCCTTCAGCTTTGCCGCGATCCTGACATTAACATTCTCACAAGCTTTCAAAACACCCTTCCCGCCATATCTGGCGTTGTCCTGGTCCCGCAATTCCAATGCCTCAAATTCGCCCGTAGAAGCGCCGGATGGAACCGCCGCTATTCCCCTGACCTTGCTTTCAAGAACAACCTCAACCTCCACTGTCGGATTTCCCCTCGAATCCAAAATTTCTCTCGCCTGGATCTTTTTGATCTTATTCGACATATTAGTATGCGTTTAATTTGATTAATTGCTTGATACTTTCTGAAAAGCAGATCCCTCCACCTTGAATTCATTTGAATAAAAATCAATGGCGCCGATGCAATTTTCAGGTTCCTGGCATCCATGATACACCTTCACCACGAATCTATAAACACCTTCTCCCTCCTTCTCGGGAAGAGACAAGGCGCATTTTGTAGTTTTCTTGCTGAGATTAAAACCGGATCTGTCATATCCGACATTCTCATGCCTGATCCCAAGATTGACCCACTTGCCATTGATATATTTTTCAAAATTATCGAGGTATTCGCAAGGCTGTGAATATATCGACCGGTCGGTATAGTTTTCTATGGCAAGAATTATCCTGTCTCCCATCTGATAGACGCTCTTGTCGGTCTTCACGAATATCCTGTCAACATTCTCGACAAGATAGGCATTGTCCGTCATTCTATCTATTCTTTCATATTGTACGTAAAAAGCGGCGATAAAAACGGGAAGTATGGCCATGATAAAGAAATAGAACAGTATCTCGGCATCAAACCTTAGCCCTTTCTTGCTGTTTTTTGTTTGTTTTTTTACTTTTCTCATATTTTTTGGCTAATAATTAAATTTTATCGATCAATCCAAAATACTGATATCTATTGCACCGATGCTTTCTTCGATCGGAAATTCTTTGGAATTCCTCATCCTTTTATACCCATAAACCTCGACATTTTTTCCGTCATATTCAACAAGGCTCTGCGGCATTGCTCCGTCTTTTATAAACCCGGAAACAACGGCATAGGCGCCCCCGTCCTGCAGATCAAGCACGACATGATAGAACTCATCCGTCTTTTCAGCTTTTAAAACGCCCTTTATCCTGGTAACCGCCTCCATTGAATATCCCGTTTCGAAAACTATTACGATCTTTTCATTGTTCCATGGATTCTTTGAATACTTGAAAGTTCCCGTTATGTCATTTTTTTCAATATCCACCAGATCCGCAATATCAACGACCGGAATCTTTCTGTTCAATTCGGCAATGATGCTGTTCGTGTCCGGACTTCCGCTCAATACCAAATTATTCTGCGACAGATCTTCGGATGTGACTTCTCCGGCTTTTTTCACCTTTACATTTTCCGGAGGTTGAACCTGCGAGATAATGGCACGCTCTTCGCCTCCAACCATATCGCTCGTGATCATGATAATGTTCTTGTCACTATCAAGAACTTTCAATTTTTCAAAAAATACATCTACCGTTTCTCCGGGCGTGACAACTCTCTGTTTTTCATATTTTCTTTGGCTGATATTCCCGAGAGAATCTATTTTATATATACATATCGATCCTCCGATCATTTCACAGCTTCCATCCTCAATGTTTTCAAGCCTCGCAGAAAGTTCGAAACCGAACCCGCTTGAACCGTAGCCGTAATAATATTCGGGCTGATTCGGATCCGATAAAAATTCTTCTTTCGTATATTTCAGCAAATCCAAATAAACATCTGAATTTTTGTCATTCAGTCTGATCAAACCATTGCTTTCGGGAAATTTCCGGCCATTTTCCGGGGAATATGCCCCTAGCGCCTTCTTGATCTCAGACAGATCATCCTTTCTCTCTCTGTCATTTTCTTTTTGGACTTCGCTACGTATGAAATCATCATAAAAATCATCAGCGATCTCAAATTCAACGGAATATGAGTTTTTCATGCCGGGATCCGTTTCGCTCCTGATATCATTCTTATTTATGATCTCATCGGAATAATAGAACACGATCCTATACTTTCCCGGTCCGGCATAACGGCCCTCGGCACCTTCCGAATACAATTTCTGATCCCACACGCCATTAACACTTTCATTGAAACCCAAGTTCTTTATTTCAATAAAATCATAATCTTCTTTCACGATCTCGCATTTGGGATGTTTATAAACGGCACTCCAAGACCCTTCTTCTTCAAAAAAAAGATCCCACTGAAGATCATTTTTACATTTTCCCGGAGGAACAATATACCAGACAGGCCTCGTTCCCTTGTTCGTTACGATAAATTTCACCTGTTCGCCCCGAACATATACACCTTTCTCAGCTGTAATTTCCACCGCATATGCCGGCTTTTCGTCTTTCGAAAAATAATACTTTTGAAAATAAAAAACTCCCGCTGACGCGAAGACCATGAGGATCAAAAAAATGACAAGTTTTATTTTATTTCCGCCTGCAGAAGGGATTATCATGCTTCGTGAAAATTATTAATGGATCAAAGCAAAAAAGTCGCTAATTAGCGGAAGATTTGCTTATTTTATATATACAGAATCCGTCGTCAGAGATCTTGCATTCAGGGTCCTTGATATTCTCAAGCCTCGCCGTAATTTCATAACTTTTTCCGTCCGATCTGTAGAGATAAAAGAACTCCGGATCTTTCGAATCTTTCAAATTGCTCGAGTTGACATATTTTATAAGGTCCTGATATGCAGCGGAATTTTCATCATTCAGTTTTGTTCCGCCAAGACTGACCGGATAACTGCCATTTTGCAAAAAAAACATTTCGAGCGCATTCCCTATTTGCGCGATATTTGATTTTCTCATCACGTCATCCGCCCTATAGGGCTGATTTAAATATGTGTCCTTTATGAAATTATTCTCTTCCTTTATGGGCGTTTCCGTCTTTCTAGCCGAAAACAGCTTGCTATATTCGGAATAGATTATATCCTTGCCGGCGAACAGTATCACCGCCAAAATTATCAATATTATTGTCATTACCGGCGCTTTTTTGCTTCCACCTACCGGCATATTTCCCCCTACCCCTCCATCCATATCATTTGTAGATTTTATCTCTTCCATGATCCATATCGTTAATATTTAATTAAGAGCTTCAATCCCCGGAAGTTTTTCCCCGGACATGAATTCCAGCATCGCACCTCCTCCGGTTGAAACATAACTTGCCTTTTCGAGATATCCGAATTTATCCAGCGCTGTTATCGTATCCCCTCCTCCTATGATCGAATATCCTTTTGAACTTGTGATGGCCTTTGCGATCTCTTTCGTGCCTTGCGAAAAAGCATCTTTCTCGAAAAGCCCCATCGGGCCGTTCCAGATTATCATTTTGGATTCTGATATTATTTTTGCATAGAGCTCCGCCGTGTCGGGACCGATATCCAATATCCTCTCGTCACCGATCTTTCCGATGGCGGAAAGCGCCGCTGTCTTCACTTCGGAGTTGCAGATAATGACGTCTACCGGAATATGGAGCTTGGTGTTATCGAGATCTATTTTTTTGGCCTCTTCGGGATCCATGTCTCCGAGCAGGGATTTCCCGGTATCGATGCCTTTCGCCTTCAGGATGACATTGGCCACAACCCCTCCGACAAGGATATTATCGAATTTATCCATCAAAAATTTAATTACGGGAAGTTTCGTTTCCGCCTTTGCTCCTCCGATCACGATCGTCGCGGGTTTTTTGGGATTGTTTATCGCATCGGTCAAAATATCCACCTCTTTTTCCATCAGAAGTCCCGCATAAGAAGGCAAATATTTCGTGATCCCGTGAACAGAAGCATGCGCACGATGCGAAGCGGAAAATGCGTCGTTCACATAGACATCTCCAAGGCTCGCCAATTCCTTCGCAAAAGCTTCGCCATTTTCCTCCTCTTCCTTATGGAATCTAAGATTTTCAAGGAGTACGATCTCTCCCATTTTCATTTCAGCTATGGTCTCTTTCACAACATCCCCGATACAATCCGGAGTCTTTGTGATGGAAAGCCCCAAAAGCTCCGAAAGACGGTCCTGAACCGGACCAAGCCTGAACTCCTCGACAACTTTCCCGTCCGGCCTCCCAAGATGCGAAAGAAGGATTATTTTTGCGCCCTTTTTGACAAGATATTCGATCGTGGGAAGGGTCGCCCTAATCCTCCAGTCCTCGCCCTTGTCTACGACCCCGTCTTTTCCGATCGGCACATTGAAATCTACCCGGAGAATCACTTTTTTATCTTTCAGTTTTTTGATTTCTTTTAGGGACTTCATTGTTTTATATTAGGATTTGACAATACATATTTTGTAACTATAATATCTGCATGGGAGGAAAACACTTTGAGTAACACAACCTACGCACTGAAAATAATTGAATATAAGCTGGTTCCGATGATCATCACATGGGCCGCCGCATTGGCACTGCTCGTTTACACGAATTCGATCATCATCCGAGAAAACTTTTGGGATGCGACAACTACAGTAGGAGGATTAATAATAATCATAGTTGCGGCATATATAACAATGAAAATATTGGATCATGTGGTCAAAGAATAATCAACTTTAAGCGATAAAATCGCTTTTTTTTATTTGAAGAAAATTATAATTTCCCACCCATGAATTCCGCCATTTCCACCAACCTGTTCGTATAACCGAACTCATTGTCATACCAGGAAGAAACCTTTACCAGATTCTCATTCACTTTCGTAAGAGGAAGATCAACGATGGATGAAAGCGGATTGCCTTTGTAGTCAATGGATACAAGCGGTTCGTCCGTCACTCCAAGTATGTTTTTCATTCCTTCTTTACTCGCCTTCTTGAACAGCTCATTCACTTCTTCAACTGATGTGTTTCTTTTTACGATCGCGATAAAGTCCGCGATGGAAACCGTCGGGGTCGGGACTCTCATGGCCGATCCGTCGAGCTTTCCCTTGAGCGACGGAATGGCTTCCGCAACGGCAACAGCTGCGCCGGTCGATGTCGGAATGATGGACATGGCCGCAGCTCTCGCTCTTCGAAGGTCCGGATGCGGAAGGTCCAGGATCCTCTGGTCGTTCGTATAGCTGTGCACTGTCACCATGAAACCTTTGTCCACTCCGATATTGTCATTCAGGATCTTCACAACGGGCGCAAGGCAATTTGTCGTACATGAACCGTTGGAAACAATATTATCTTCTTTCGTATCATAGTCATTTTCGTTGACGCCCAATATAAGGGTCTTTATATCCGCACCTTTGCATGGCGCGCTTATGACGACTTTTTTTGCTCCGGCCTCCAGGTGCTTTCCCGCTCCGGCCTTGTCCGTAAAAAATCCGGTGCATTCAAGAACAACATCGACTCCGAGGTCTTTCCATGGGAGAGCCAACGGATCTTTCTGGGCAAAGACTTTGACCTTTTTTCCGTCGACTATGATATGGTCATTGTCATAATCAACTTTTCCTTTGTATATTCCATAGTTCGAATCGTATTTCAGAAGATACGCAAGAGTTTTTGTGTCGGTGAGATCGTTCACGGCCACGACTTCAATATTAGGATTTCCGATCATTAATTTTAGAGCCGGCCTTCCGATCCTTCCAAATCCATTGATCGCGATTTTTATTGACATAGGTTTTGATTGATTAATTAAATTAGTTTAACTTAGTTCTTGATTTTTCTCCCCTGACAAGGGGAGATCAAGAGGGGTTTGCATTTCGAACTGCATCCCTTTTATATACTTTATTTTTTAAATCCATATAAACGCCATCGATATTTTCAATTATTTCTTTATTCGTAAATCTGATTACTGCAATTCCATATTCGGATAATTTTTGTGTTCTGGTTTTATCATAATCCTCTTGTTCGGCATGAGAATCGCCATCTATCTCAATCGCAAGCAATAGTTTCGCGCAATAAAAATCAACTATGTAGTTCAGTAAAGGTTTTTGCCGTAAAAATTTATATTTTTCAAATTGCTTGTTGCAAAGCACCTTGTACCATAGTTTCTTTTCTGCAAATGTCGGATTTTTTCTGTTTTGACGGGCTTTTTCTGTAAGCTTTTTGTCATATGAGATATGTTTTTTTGATTTGAACATACTTGCATTAATACAACCCCCTTAATCCCCCTTATCAGGGGGAAATAATCTTTTTCTACTCCGGTTCTGTGAATTTAAAAGTGGAGAGAATTTTATCGAAATAATCCAAAGCTAAGTCATCTCTCTTTGAGTCACGCGCTATATTATAAGAATAGTCATTATATAATCTTATATTGTATATTTTTTCACCCTCTAGGAATATATTGGGCTCCCCGTAAAATAACCCGTTTAATTCCGTAACTCTTATTCCTTGCAGTCCTTCATATTGATAACTTTCATATTTCTCCACTACAGAAAAATTACTTTTAAGCCAGCTGCTCCAATTAAAATTAATCGGCTTAGAATAGACATCAATCTGTACCCCTATCCAGTCGTTTGTATATTTTGGATTCATCTCTCTGCCATCAGATGAAAAAAAGTCATCCGGCGCTGCTCCGCCAATCACAATCTCTCTATCACTGTTTAATAGTAAAATACCGGCGTTATTATCCGGACTATCTTTTTTACTCCAGTCTTTCGGATATTTTGCCTCAAAACCATATTCTTCATTTCTGTAAGTTTGCCAATCCAATACATCATTCTTTGCAGGCCTTATATCTAAAATCTCCCCCGTCGCAGAATCTATCATTCGGGTTTCCGTCATTCCGGATAATCCCAGGTCTGCTTCATAGGTGATGGTTTTGTCGTCTTGCGACCATACGAAATTTCTGCCGCTGCCGCCAATGAGAAAATAGAAACTCGGCTGACTAATGCAAGCGCGCACGGACGATATTAAACCAAAATTACTCGATTTATCGTTATTTTTACAAAATGTGTCAGAGGGTCCTTTCGACTCAAGTTTATATATTCCGATCCACGCTTGCGGGAGATCCCCCGCCAGGCATCCGCTGGAAAAAACGATTCTGTCTCCACTACTCGATAGATTAGCGCTCAGAAAACAATCTCCTGCATATTTGGCATTCGTATCCTGGAAAGTTTCGGAATCATATGCATAACCCGAATCTTTCATATATTTATTCGAATCGTCTATTGTAAATATTGCCTGTTTTGTATCAGCACTTAAAATCGATCTCGCATCGGAAGAAATTTCGATCCCCCTTATCTCCGCAACGTCAGATGACATATTATCCGTACCGAAACTTCGGGTGAAAACATATAAAGCAACGCTTGAAACAACAATAAAGCCCGCCACCGCAGACAGTCCGAGCACAGTCTTCGCAAACATGACGAACATAGGTTCTTTCTTTGTTTTATTCTTAGCCATAGTTTTGTATTATTTTTTTCATAAACCAAACAAACAAGTCTTTGACTTATATGGCTATATTCTATCATTTTTTTCAATAATTATCAAAAAAAGAAATACCTGATGCGCAATGCACGGGTATTTCAAAGAATATTCCGCAGGATCTATCTGTCGTATCCGGAATATGACAAATTGAAGCTTTTATTTATAAGCGGAAAATCAGGAACAACATTCCCCTTTACCGCATATGGGAATGCCGCCCAGTTCAAGAATGAAGCGTCTCTTGCCTGGACACGACTGATCTCGCCATTCCTGTCCGTTGAGACAAAATATACTATATTACCCCGCCATCCTTCGGTCACAGAAACGGAATATGAGCTATTTTTGAACTTTATTGCATCTTTTGACCTTATTTCACCTGGAGGAAGAACATACAAAGCCTTTTTCAGGATATTCATCGAAACGTATACCTCTCTCACCTTTACCATGAATCTCGCATAAACATCCCTGGTGCTTTCCGTCGGAACGTCCACTTCGAATTTATCATATGCGGCATATGGATAATCAACTCTCACGTCAAGATCAAGCCCCATTGCTCGCGCCGCAACGCCGCATAGATCGTGATCGATAGCGGCTTGAGCGTCCATGAATCCGGTTCCTTTCAACCGATTCATAAGAGAGTTGCTATCGAAACATATTTCCATAACTTGCCTGAAATCCGATTCAATTGCCTCAAGGTTCGTCCGCAGCTTATTTGCGGCTTCCTCTGAAACATCTTTTTCAACTCCGCCTATTGAATTTACGCCCCTGAGGAATCTGCTTCCCGTGAGCTTTTCATTCCATTGCATGATCATCTCGCGAAGCCTTGATCCGTTTGCGCCTCCGAAGTTGAAACCCGTATCCAGCATGATGAATCCTATGTCATTGAAATGATTTGCG
The DNA here is from genome assembly GCA_041661265.1 of Candidatus Paceibacterota bacterium. NCBI lineage: Bacteria > Bacillati > Minisyncoccota > Minisyncoccota bacterium. The sequence continues at coordinate 72,470 of JBAZUT010000005.1, forward strand.
AGACGCTCAAGTTCCGCATAAACCACTCTCAGATACTTTGCGCGCTCGGGAACATTGACCCCGCCTAAATTTTCCAATGCCTGACAGAATGCAAGCGAATGGCTGAACGAGCTGTCGCCGGATACCCCCTCTGAAAGCGCAACTTTTTTCGCAAGCGGCAGCACCTCAAACAGCTTTTCGACGCCCTTATGTTTATATCCCAAAAGAGGTTCGAGGGAAATGATCTCTTCTCCCGCGACCGAAAATCTGAAATGCCCGGGCTCTATGATCCCGGCATGGACCGGTCCGACCGGGATCTCATATATTCCCTCTCCTTCAACCTTTCTGAACTGGTGCGGCTCACCTTTGGCGTTCTCGGGCCTGGTATCCCACTTGAAATCTTTTCTGAGCGGATAAACTCCCAAGGGCCAGTTTTCATGCAAAATAACACGCTTTTGATAGTAATGATCCGTCGGAATCAGTCCGAAGAAGGTCATAATCTCCCTTTCGTACCAGCTTGATCCGTGTATTTTCACAACCAATGACGGAAATTCCTCGGTATTCTTCAAAGTTATATAAGGAACCAGGAACATCTTTTCTTTCGGTATCCCAAAAACATAGAATATTTTGAATGCGCCGTTTTCGCTCCGTTCATCCGTCGCTGTTATGGTCATAAGCTGCAACTTCTGTTCATTGTGAAAGCCGACACAGACATTTTCAATGTCCCGAGCCGGGACTTCGAACATCAGAAGGTTATTCTGTTCTTCTGTCCTATAATTTGAAGGTATATATTTTTTTATTATCTCTTCTTTGTTCATGTCTTTATCTCGTTATAAAAATAATTTAGATGCGCTCTCGATCAATCTCACGATAAAAGGCGGAAAGAATAATCCGAAGCCCACAAGAATGACAGCGACAACCGCAAGCGGAGCTGTCGTTAGAAATCCGAATTCGCCTTTCTTTATCCCGGCAGGAACTTCCCCGAATACCATTGATGTCGCATGCCTCAGGAAACCCACAAATACGATGATTATGCCGGCCATTGCAAGCGCGACTATTCCGGGATAACTTGATATTCCCGCGGATAATATATAGAATTCCGTGAAAAAGAGGCCGAATGGAGGGACTCCGGTTATCGCAAAAACCCCAAAAAGGAACAAAATACCTGTAAATGGAAGTGCGGACAAAACCCCTCTGACATTCGATATTTTGGTTGAGCTGTATTTCAGAAAGATGTTTCCGCTGCAAAGAAAGAGCAGTGATTTTGCAAGTGAATGGAAGACCATATGAAGAAGTCCCGCCAAGACTCCCATCCCTCCGAATCCGAAACCCAAAGCTATTATGCCCATATGTTCGATCGATGAATAAGCAAGCAGGCGCTTATAGTTTACCTGGACCAAAATGATAAAAGCTGCGATGATGATCGATACGATTCCGAAAAGAACCAGAAGTCCGCTTGAAAAATCCGAACCTATCATATTGTCAACTACGATCTTGTTCCTCAAAATTGCAAAAAATGAAACGTTCAGTAGCACTCCGGAAAGAAGCGCGGAAAGAGGTACTGGCGCTTTGGAATGAGCATCGGGAAGCCAGGTATGCATCGGAACAAGTCCGGTCTTGGTGCCGAATCCCACCATAATGAAAATGAAAGCTACCTTTATGGCCAGCGGATCCTGGATCGCACCGATACTTATCAGGTCTTTCCAGCTCACTATCAGCTCAGTTCCCTCAAGATGCGACGAAGACACTGCAAGCAATATTAGCGTTCCAAGAAAACCCAGAAGCAATCCGACCGAATTTATGATCAGATATTTCCATGCCGCCTCCATTGCTGATGGTTTGTTGTAAAAACTGATCAGGAACGCCGTGGACAGCGTCGTAGCTTCAATTGCGATCCACATCAGTGCCGGATTAGAAACCATCACGGCAAAAAACATTGTAAAAATAAAAAGATTCAGAAGGATGAAGAACTGCTTGATCCTGCTGAAACCTACTATATCCTTCTTGTTCTCTTCGTGAAGATATCCCATAGAATAGATGCCTGCCGAAAAACTGCCCACCGTGATGATAAAGATCAGCAGCGCGCTGAGCGAATCTACATAATAATATGTCGAGGAATATATTCCGCTGGCGATCGTTTGCGATATAACGCTTGCCGAAAAGAATATTTCCAGGGCCGAAGCCGCGAACATTATATGTTTTATATATATTTTTTGCTCCCTTTTGACGAACGATACGGATATTGCCGCAAGGATGGGAACCAGAAGAAGAAATGTTAATAGCATAGAAGTGTATTATTAATCTTTCAAATGTGTTATTTGCGTGATATTAAGAGAACCGAAATGCTTATACATCATAGAAATGAAAACCGTTGCTATTACGCTCCAAACAAAGATATCGAAAATTATCCCCAGTTCCAGGACCAGAGTCTGTTTCAAGCCTATGATCGAAGCGAAAGAAACAATGCAATTTTCCAGCGTAAGAATGCCTATGATCTGTGATAGCGCTCCTCTTTTGTTTATTGTGAGAAAAAGCGAGGCCAATATGCCGCTGAGCGCGATCGGGATCGCACTTGAATATTCCGTAGGCATGGATGTCAGCGATCGGAACACGGAAGAATTCGCAAGAACGACGATGAGCATGATGACTATGAGCGTCATCGGAACACTGAGATATGACGTAGTTGCAAATTTCAACTTTTGCCTGTCGATCAATTTGAAAAAGAAGATTGGCATGATGACAACTTTGACGGCAAGCATCGCCAGGGCGCTGATGAAAAGTCCCGATGAGTTTTCCTGAAAAGAAAAGATGATCAGCATCAGGCTCACGATAAAAGATTGCGCCGCATAAATCATAACACTTGTCCTGCTTTCATTCATCAGCTGCAAAACTATCACCGTGATAAACAGCAGAGTCTCCAGAAAATATAGCGAATTTACGATCATTTCCTGCATAATTTTATATTATCGTTAAAACGATTGATATCATTCCAAGCACAAGAGAGGTCATCAGAAGATCCGGCAGTCTGAAAAATCGCAGTTTTGCGATAGTTGATTCCAGAACCGCCACGCTCGCGGACAAAACAAAGACCTTCACGGCAAACAGCAGCAGCGAAACGATCACGGGAACAACCTCGGAAGTATTCGCGACCTGCCAGGGAAAGAATATATTCGCTGCAAGTGATATGAAGATGAGAAGCTTATTTGCCGCCGCCCATTCGATCAGAGCCAGCCTTTTTCCGGAATATTCGAGTATCATGGCCTCATGGATCATGGTCAGCTCAAGATGCGTTGCCGGATTGTCAAAAGGATATCTTGCGCATTCAGCGAGAAGCACTATATAGAAAGCGATGAATGCGATGAGGACCGGAGCAATGATATCGGAAACGGGCATCGACGAAAGCGCGCCTATCATATTCGGGAAATCGGACTTGCCGGTCAATAACGAAACTGAAAACAGCGAAAAAATAAATCCGCCTTCTGTAAGCGCCGCCACGGTCATTTCCCTGCTCGATCCCATTCCGCCAAAAGCACTGGAAGTGTCAAGTCCCGAAAGTGCCAGAAAAAAAGCTCCAAAAGCGATCAAATAGACAAATACCAGAAAATCTCCAAGATACGAAAGCGACGCATCGGTGCTTATGGTCGGCACCCCAAACGAGATCGCTACCGTCAATGCAAAAAGAAAATAGGGCGTGTATCTGAATATCCAGGATGCATTTTCCGAGATAACTTCGTCCTTATTGAAAAGCTTCATGAGGTCGCGATATGGCTGGAATACGCTCGCCCCTTGCCTGTTCTGAAACTTCGCCTTGATCTTCCTAATCACACCGACGATCAATGGAGAAAATGCCGGAATGAGAAGCGACTGTATGATTAATAAAGCTATATTCATAATTTTATTTCGTTACCCAAATAAGAAGGATTATGATCGTCATAAAAATATACAAAAGATACAGATTGATATTTCCGCATTGGATCCTCTTTGCTATGTCCGAGATCCCTATGATCATGCGGGATACGGGTCCATAGATATAGCTTTTATATATATTTCCGATCCCAAGCGTGACAGTGCTGGATTTGGTGAAATATCTTATATTCGCATCATGATATTCGATATCGATCTGTTTTGTCGGCTTTAATATTCCGCTGAACATGGAAATTATCGAACGGGAAAAACTGGTAGCCGTAATTTCCATCCGCGGATTTAGATTTGCTCCGCAATCCCATGTTCCATAGATCCTTTCCTTGCAAGATCCGGAGATCTTTTTTACCGCAAAATAGGCAATGGCCGCAAAAAGAACTATTAAAATAAATATCTGCATCATTGCAAGAGAAGCATGGTCGCTCCTGACACTGATGACTCCATTGCCGGCAGGCATAAACGGAATCTCATTTGAGAAAATCAGAAGACTATTCGTAATATTTCCGAGATAAATAACTACCCGATCGGAAAACACACCGAGAGCCAGGCACAGAAATGCAAGAACGGACATTCCGAAAAGCAGAGTCCTGTCGGATTCCTTGGCGTTTTCGCTTTCATGGCTCCGGGATTTTGCAAGAAAAGTCACGCCGAACGCCTTCACAAAACATGCGGCTGCAAGCCCTCCCGTAAATGCGAGAGAAACTATGGCAAAGATGAATACGCTTTTCTCAAATATTCCGAAAGTTCCGACTCCAGCAAAAAGCGCCTGATAGGTCAGCCATTCGCTCGCAAATCCGTTGAAGGGAGGCAGCGCTGATATTGCCACTGATCCTACAAGAAAGAAAAGCGCAGTATATGGCATTTTCTTGATCAATCCTCCATATTCTTCGATGTTGCGCGTGTGAGTTGCAGAAACGACTGATCCGGCTCCCAAAAAGAGAAGGGCTTTGAAAATAGCATGATTCATGGTATGGAAAAGAGCCGCAGCAAATGCGAGCGCAGCCAGCGTCATATTTTGCGCAGATATGAAAATCAGAGAGCTTCCAAGGCCCATCAGGATTATACCGATATTTTCAACGCTATGGTATGCGAGCAATCGCTTGATATCGTGCTCGGTTATGGCATATAAAACGCCCAGGAGCGATGACACTGCACCAAGCACCAAGACCAGCATCCCGAACCACATCGCATTGGAAGGGATAACATCGAAGAATAGCCGTATGATCATGAATATTCCAGTTTTTATCATTACTCCGGACATCAGCGCGGAAACCTGGCTTGGGGCCGCAGGATGCGCCTCCGGAAGCCAGATATGCAACGGTATAATTCCCGCTTTTGTTCCGAATCCCACCAGCATCAGAAGCGATATTATTGCAAAATAGAACGGGGAAATATTCGCCGAAGCAAGTCGGATCGCATCGAAATCAAAAGAACCGGTCGCTGAATATATGAGCATGAACGCCAGGATTATTCCCCCGGTCGCAATATGCGTCATTATGAAATATAAAAACCCTGCCTTAATATTCTCCTTATGGTCATGCTCAAAGATTACGAGAAAATACGAGACCAGAGACATCAGCTCCCAGACAACCAAAAAATATAAAGCGTCATTCGAGGTCACCACCAGCATCATGCTCGCGATGAATATATTATAGAAAAATCCGAACAGCCCTATATTGTACTTTCCATAGAATTGGCGCATATATCCGATCGAATAGACGGAGCTGAGAAGCGCGACCAATGAGATTATAAAAACGAAAAAAGCTGACAGAAGGTCAACTTTCATATTTATCGGAAAAAGGAAAAATGTTTCGGTAGCTTTGAATGAAAAATTTGAATTGGATAGGATGACAGATACAGCATATAAAAGTCCCATGAAGGACCCGAAGATCGCGAAGCTATTGCCCCAAATATTCTCCAAATTATCATCTTTTTTTAGTACGGATATGAGGAGCGCTCCGATTGCGCCAAGAGCGAATATACCGAGTGAAATAAATAAACCTTCCTGAATAAAAAAAGCTGGAAACATAGTTATGATTTACTGTTATTTTTATCAATTATCTTCAAAATTTGAAGCAAAGCGCAAAGGATCCTCTTTGGTGAAGGTGGATCTCCGGGAATCTTGAAATCGACCGGTATCACTTTTTCCACGCCATCCATTACGGCATATGAACCCTTGAAAATTCCGCCGTCGATCGCATCATCCCCCACCGCAACGACTATCTTCGGTTCAGGAGTCGCTTCATAGGTCTTTTTCAGGGCTGCGGCCATATTCCTGGAAACAGGGCCTGTGACCATCAGCATATCGGCATGCCTCGGAGATGCGACAAAATGCACGCCGAACCGCTCCACGTCATAAAAGGAATTGCCCAAAGCAGTCAGTTCCTGCTCGCAGGCATTGGTGGACCCGGCATCAACTTCTCTTATGGCAAGCGAACCTTTGAATATTTTCCTGATCTCTTCACTCAACTTGGTGCCGATAAATTCAACGTCCTTTTCAGAATAGAGTTTTTCGGGCTCTATAATTGTTTTCGGAGTTGAAAATATTTTGGAATACATCCTCAGCATAATTTAATATAACCGAATAAAACACCGCAAATAGGCGGTATTCAGCATTTTCTTTCCTAAAATGTTGATATCTTGGATAAATGTATCAAAAAACTGCTCTCACTGGAAATCTCAACACCTATTTACAATAGCCTTTTTTAATATTTTGTCAACCTCCTCTTTAATTTTTTGATAAGATCCTCATCGCTTTCAAATTCAACGATCTCGCATTTGCTTATCGAATTCAGACCATGGGCAAGCAGCGTGATCTTCTCTTCGGGCCTTTTTATTATGATCACCGGAATGCCGCTCCTGATGGCATAACCGATCTCGATGCAGACTCCTCCGCTTTGAGGATCTCCGATGTATGCAAGAAGAAGGTCCGTTTCGTCCGTTATTTTTTTGTATTGCGCCATGAACAGTTCCCGAAGCGGAGGAAATGTTTTGCCCCAGCCATGATAGTCTCTGTGAGGTATCGTGATCTCATGCCCCATCTCTTCGATCCTATCCGTCGTATTTTCGAGCCATTTATTAAAATCGTCGGGAGTCCAGCCGTATTCCGCTCCTTCTTTTTTGATCGCAAGATTTGTGTATGGCGCCGCAAAATATATGCGCATAAAGGTCAGTTAGTTCATATGATTGCATTTTATCACTTTCAAGGAAGCATATCAATTTTGGCGAATCCCGATTTTTGTGTTATAATTGCTTTATATTAACCAAATCGTTACCGACCATGAATGATAAACAACTGCAGGATTTCGTTTCATATCTTATCGAGAAAAATTACAAGGTTTACAGCCACAAAAATGTCGACAATAATGTCTTCATAGATGAAGTCAAAACCGGTAAAAATTTCAAGCTTTGCCCGCAAAAACCTTTGCATTCTTTCAAAAGTTTCTTTTTGGCTCCGTGCAAAAAAATGATGCAATTCAAGGGAAAGGAAATCCTCTTGCTCAGGGACCCTGACGTAAAGTCCGTTCTTTTGGGACTTCATTTTTATGATATGAAAGCCCTGACGCTTCATGCCCAAGTTTTCAAGAAAGATCCCTATTTCCAGAAAAAACTCCGAAACATGATCATCATCGGCCAAAGCCCTATTCCCGAAGAGGACAGAAGCTATGAAAAATTCGAAAAGGAGATTTTGGAACATCTGAAATTCGATATTTTTCTCGAAGCAAAATCCACAAACGACCAGAAAGAATTCAGGATCTTCACCGGCTCCGAAGACGGGCAGAGGCTTCTTGACGGCTTCGGATATAAGGATTATGAGAACGTGGAATATGAAGGGCCGGTTCCGAAAAAAGGGCTCGATCAATTACACCAGGCCCTTATTGAAAAAGTGAGAAAATCAAGAGGAAGCGCGATCTGGAAGGAACTTGGCAAAAAATGCATCGCCTGCGGCAAATGCACCATCGTCTGCCCTACATGCTTCTGTTTCAAATTCAAGGACGAGATCGAAAAGGACAAGATCACAAGAAGCAGAGAATGGGACAGTTGTTTCTATGAAGATTTTTCCGAGATCGCCGGCGGACATAAATTTTTGGATTCGACCGAAGACCGGATATACAACTATTATGACCACAAATTCGTGAGGATACCGAACGAGTATCGCATGGTGGGTTGCGTCAGCTGCGGAAGATGCACGGAAGTCTGCCCCGCAGGGATAAGCTTGCCCGAAAATATAAAAAGGATCATGGAAGAGATTAAATAATAAGAAAATCAAAATAGCATGAAAAATCCATACTATCCGTACGATGCTGAAATAATCAAGGTTGAAGAATTGACTCCCATCAATCGCCTTTTCACTTTCCAGATAAAAGACAAAGCTTTCAAAAGCAAATTCAAATTCCGCCACGGACAGTTTTTCATCCTTTCGGTTCCGGGCTTCGGAGAAGCGCCTTTCGGCTTTTGCTCAAGCCCGACGATCAAAGACAGCTTCCAGGCTTCAATAGACAAGCGCGGAGGCCTGACAAACAAGCTTTTCGAGCTTAAAAAGGGCATGGCAGTGGGGATCCGCGGACCTTATGGGAACGGCTTCGATGACGTGAAAATAAAGACCAGGAATCTTGTGCTTGTCGCGGGAGGGTGCGGACTGTCCCCGCTTCGTACCGTCATCCAGGATGCGAGCATGAATCCCGGCAATTTCAAAAAAATACAGATCTTTTATGGCTGCAGAAATCCCGAACTCCTGTCGTTCCAGAAGGACTACAAAGCGTGGAGCAAAAATATCGAAGTCAATCTGACCGTCGACGCGCCTGACAACAAGTGGAAAGATAATGTCGGAGTTGTGACGAACCTCCTGACACAGGAAAAGATCAAAAGTGATTCCGTTGCGATCCTTGTGGGGCCTCCTATCATGTATAAATTCGTCGTGAAAAAACTCCTGGAGCTCGGATTGAAAGAAGAAGATATATATGTTTCTCTGGAAAGAAGAATGCATTGCGGAATCGGCGTTTGCCAGCACTGCGCGCTAATCAATGGCGGCTATGTCTGCACCGACGGCCCGCTCTTCTCCTATGCAGAGATCAAGAATGTGCCGGAAGGAATCTGAAAAATTTAAAATTGAAAGATCAAAATGGAAAATGACAGCTTAAAGTTTAAAAATGAATCCAAGAAACAACCTCGCAAAAATAAAAGATAATTTTAACATTTTTAATTGTCAATTTAATTTTTAATATTTACATTTTACATTTATTTATGCCAAAGCCCAAAACAGCCATAATCAGCCTTACATGTTGCGAAGGGTGCCAGCTTTCCATTCTTGATCTTGGCGAAAAACTTCTTGATATTGCGGAAAAGCTGGATCTCCGGTCGTTCCGCCTCGCTTCGGGAACAAAGAATTTTCCCGGACCATATGACATCGCCATCGTTGAGGGATGCCCCGTCACAAAAGACAATTTTGAGAAACTTCTGGAGATCAGAAAACAGTCCAAAGTCCTGATCGCCCTTGGAGCCTGCGCGCACCTCGGAGGAGTCGCTGAGATCAAAAACTACAGAGGCAACAAAGATGAGCAGATAAAATATGTCTATAAGAATTTTGAAAGGATAGATAATCCGGACATTAAAGCCATAAGCGAAGTTGTTCCGATCGACGCCTTCATCCCCGGATGCCCCATCAACAAAGAAGAATTCTATAGGATAGTGATGGAATTTGCAGAAGGAAAAAAACCGACCATCGCCCAAAGACCGGTCTGCTATGAATGCCAGCTCAGAAGAAACAAATGCCTGCTCCAGGAAGGAAAACCCTGCTTCGGCCCCGTAACGCTCGGAGGATGCGAAGCGATCTGCCCCTCGAATGGGTTTATCTGCGAAGCCTGCCGGGGCCCGCTCAAGGGCGCAAGCATTGAAAAATTGACGGAGATCCTAAAAGACAGGATGACAAATGAAGAACTTATGAAAATTTCAGAGATATACGGCGCAAAGAATGAATTTGAAGATGCGATGTCAAAAACAGAAAATGGAAAGTAGACAATGGAGAGTTGAAGAATGAAGTTGAAAGTTTAATTCACGTATCATTGGAATTAAAATACATAGACAACGAATGCTTTATGAGTGTAAAAAATAAGATCAGCAAAATCGGAAACCTATTGGGTGGTTTTAAAAAATATTTAAACAGCAAAAAGTAGAAAGGCATTCTCCACCCGCCACTTTCTACTATCTACTTTCTAATTTATGAAAATAAAAATCGATCATATCGCGAAAATCGAAGGGCACGCCGGATTTGTAGGGCACATCGTAAAAGGCAATGTGAAAAAGGCTCAAATCGAGGTGCAGGAAGGTGCAAGGCTTATCGAGAGCCTCCTTATTGGAAGAAACTATGAGGACGCGCCCGTAATCACATCCCGAATCTGCGGACTTTGCCCCGTCATTCACAATATCACAAGCATAAAGGCTCTTGAAGAATGCTTTGGCATAAAACCGACGAAGGAAACCGTGATGCTTCGCGAACTCATGCTCGCGGGCCAGATCATCCAGAGCCATGTCCTGCATATATTCTTCCTGAGCTCCACGGACTATTTCAAGAACAGGGACGGACTTGATATTGCGGGAGAAAGACCCGAATTCGTCGTAAAAGTTCTGAGGCTCCGGGATTTCGGCAACAATGTCATAAAGTTCATCGGAGGAAGAGCCATTCATCCCCTGACCCCGAAAGTTGGCGGATGGCACAAGGTCCCGAATAAAAGCATTCTCCAGGAGATCGAAAAAGAAGGAAAAAAAGTTCTCCCCTACAGCAAGCTTCTCGTGGATTTCGTTATGTCGCTCAAGATCCCCGATTTCAAAAGAAAGACTGAATATCTGGCGCATAAGCCCAATGAAGAAAACAAGTATTCTTCATATTACGGAAAAGTGCATTCAAACGAAGGCTGGGTTGCGAATGAGGAAAAATTCAGAGCGGAAATTAAGGAACAGCAGATGGACGGAACTGTGGCAAAACTCGCAAAGCGCGACGGGAAAAGCTATGCGACCGATGCCCTTGCACGGCTTCATATCAACAAAGAGAACCTGAATCCGAATGCAAAGAGAGCCCTGGAAAAGTCGAAGCTCAAGTTCCCGAATTACAATCCTTTCTATAACACCCTTGCGCAGACGATCGAAGTTATGCACTATGTCGAAGAATGCAGGAAGATCGCAGCGGAACTTGAAAAATGCGACCTTGCAAATATAAATACCAATTTTCAGGTGACTGCCGGCCATGGCGCCGCGATACTTGAGGCCCCGCGAGGCATGCTCTATCACGCCTATGAAGTAGACGGGCAAGGAATGATCACGAAAGCGGATGTGATGACGCCTACAGCGCAATTGCTCGTTAATCTGAATGACGACCTCAAGCGATATCTTCCGCACGTGAACAAGTTCAAGAAGGAAAAAAGGGAACATGAGATCCTGAAGCTCGTCCATTCATATGATCCATGCATTTCATGCTCGACGCATTGAAAATGAAAAAAGCAAATATCCCATGCCTGCGGCAGGCAGGAAAAATAAAAATGACAATGTAAAATTAAAAATTAAATTTCATTTTTCATTTTGATTTTTTAATTTTAAACTTGAAACATGCACGATATCCATGCAGCCAACCAGATCCTGAAAACTGCGCTTGAATACGCAAATAAGAACAAGTTCAAGAGAATAAGCTCAATGACGATCGAGCTTGGAAAGATTGTGGAACATAATGAACTCATAACTCCGGATAACTTAAAGTATAATATCGGACTTATCTCCAAGAACACCCCTGCCGAAAATTGCGAAATCATAGTGAATCAATCTGACAGCAACGAATTGAAGCTGGTTGAGATCGACGGAGAATAGATTATTATTTTTATCATATTTTGGCTTTGCTTAATGTCATCCTGAACTTGCCTGCCCGCCTTTGGAGGGGTTCAGGATCTTCGTTTTAATATCTCCATATAAAGAAACACGCTATGCGTGTTTTATTGTATCGCTTTCATCCTATTAATTTGTCACATAAACAGATTCTCCGGATTATTCCTGTCCAGTTCCCATTTTATGGGATTATTTTGAATATATCCACGGATCTCAAGCAATGATCTTTCATTGCGAATAACGTGGTCATAGAAAGAACGTTGCCACTGAAAATTTGTATCCGGATTTATTTCGCTAATACAGCGCGATGAAAATGTCTTGAAGCCGCGTATTATTTCAGATAATGAATATTTTTTGAATTGCTTGTCCGTAGTGACAGGTTTCAAACCTGTCACTACCATCGCAATCGCGGTATTATCAATAGCAATGATTCCATGCATATGATTCGGCATAATAATCCATTCAACCAAAATACAATTTTTATAATGACTTGGCAAATCCAACCAGCATTTTTTAGCGATTTCTCCGCACTTATTCAAAATCATTTTCCCGTCCTCAACTTTGCCAAAATATTCCTTCTTGTTTTTTATACAAATGGTCACAAAATAATACCCATCTTGTGAATAATCATAATCAGGTAATCTGTTCGATTTTCGGGATTTTAACATGTTATCACGAAACAATAGTAGTGACAGGTTTGAAACCTGTCACTACAAAATAAATTAATGTATGTTTATCTATTCCTGAAAAGCTCTATCTTTTCTTCCACCGCTTTCTGTACATTGTCCCTTGCAATGGACATGAATTTTCTCGGATCGGTCGTCTGTTCGCCGCTGGCAAAAAAATTCTTGAGGGCTTCAATGAACGCGACCCTGATCTGTGTGTCGATGTTCACGTTCACTATCCCAAATTCAGATATGGCCCTTTTCACATCTTCGACAGGGACTCCCGAACCGCCATGCAGAACGAATGGCGTGGAAACCTTTTCCCGGATCTTTTTCAGAAGATCGAAATCAAGCCTTGGATTTTCCTTCCCCTTGTATCCTCCGTGGATATTCCCGATTATGACAGCCAGCGTGTCAACTTTGGTCTTTTTGACGAATTCTTCCGCCTCATCCGGTTCGGTTTTTTCCATCTGACTCAGAGCCACACCGACTTCAACGCTGGAATCGAGCTTCGGAATCTTTCCAAGTTCCGCCTGAATGAATACGCCCTTTTTGTGGCCATATTTCACGATCTCTTTTGTGATCTCGACGTTCTTTTCAAAATCATATGCGGAAGCGTCTATCATGACGGATTCGAATCCCGCATCGATGCACTTGATCACATTATCAGAATGCTTTCCATGATCAAGATGCAAAACCAGTTTCGCTTTCGATTCAGAAATAACACCCCTAATCAAAGCTACAAGTGCATCAAATCCGGCATATTCAAGGGCATTTTCCGTGACACCGATCAGCGCTGGAAAATCTTTTGCGACAGCCGCACGCGCGATCCCCTGCGTTATCTCAAGATTATTGGTATCGAACGTCCCGACTGCATATCCCCCCTTTTTCGCATCGTTTATGATTTGTTTGATTAGTGACATGTTTCAAATTAAAAGTGAAAAGTTAAAAATAAAAAATAAAATTTATATACTAGATAAAACACTTGCATTACAATATGATAACTACTTACTCAACACACATTCCACGCTCACAATAAGGCACTAAATGTTTTTCTTCTAGATCATCCCAATTATACAATGAGTCGTTGTAGCATAAAAAGGCATAATAATCAAAATGGGGATGAGTAACTTTTAAACCAAGTGATTTGCAATAAGCTTCTGCTGCCGGAATCTCTTTATTGTTGTTTATCATATAACATGTATAAATACCATCCTCTCTCTTTGAACAATATTTTTCAAATATCTTTTTTGAATTATATGCATCTATGATATTTCCAAATGGCATATAAATATCAAATAATACTACAAACGTGACGACTAAAATGAAAAATAAGCGTTCTTTCTTTTTTTTAATTATTTTTGTGAGAAATAAATAAAGTAAAATTAAAAATAACACACTAATCAAAACTGTTGACGTAGAAGAAAGACTGGGCTCTAAGGTTGTGTAATATGCAACTTCGTTTGAAACATATGTTGATATAACAATTGATGGAATATATATAATATGGCCTAATATAATAGCACATATCAATTCACCGACAATCTTTGCTATTTTTATTATTTTGCTGTCTTGTTTTTGTTTTAGACCCTCTTCCATATTTATTATTATTTTAACTGAACAAATTCACAATCCTCACAAATTCGCTGGCGTTCAGGGATGCTCCTCCGACAAGAAGCCCTTCCATTCCGGCCTTTTCGACAAAATCAGTTGCATTTTTATCATTCACGCTTCCGCCATAGAGGATCGGGAGATGATCTGCAGTCTTGCGATCATATAGCTTCGTTATGACCTTTCTGATGAGAAGCGCCATGCTCATGATGTCATCCGAAGTCGGAGTGTTTCCCGTGCCAATGGCCCAGATCGGCTCATAGGCTATGATAAGATCTTTCACCAAGTATCCGCTCGGAACGCCTGCCAGTCCTTTTTCTATCTCATTTGAAATGATATCCCCTGCCTTGTCCTCATCTCTTTCCTTTTGTGATTCCCCCACACAGAAGATAGGTTTGACGTTATTTTTCAATGCTGAATTTATTTTCAGATTGATATTTTTATCAGTCTCTCCGAGATATATCCTTCTTTCCGAATGCCCTATTATCGCATAACCGACCCCCATGTCTTTTGCCATTTTTGCAGATATTTCTCCCGTATAAGCTCCGCTATCTTCCCAAAATATATTTTGGACCCCGATATCGAAACTTTTTCCACCTTTTATATTCGGAATATAAAAATAGGGTGGACAAATCACAACTTTGACGTTCTCCGAAATCTTTATCCCGTTCTTAACGGTTCTGATAATATTATCGGCCTCCTTGAAACTGACCGGATTCATTTTCCAGTTGGCGACAATTATTTTGGGTTTGATCCCGTTTTCAAACATCTTTGTAATAAATTAAAGATATGAGTTCCAAAATTAAAATATTGAAATGTAAAATTAAAAAATCAAATTGTAAAATGACAGTTAAAAATTTAAAATGGATCAGATAAACGGCTTTTTGATATAATAATGATCATCATTTTGACATTTTAATTTGTCATTTTTATTTTTGATATTTACATTTTAAACTTTTAGAGGTTTCTTCTCAATTTCTCCGCCCTAGCGACCCTTTCTACGGCAACGGCATATGCCGCAAGGCGGGTGCTGATCCCGAGATCTTCTTTCTTGCTCCAGACCGCATCGAACGAGCTTTCCATTATTTTCTTCAATTTGCCGATATTTTCAGCCTCATCCCAATAATAGTTCTGAAGATTCTGAACCCATTCAAAATAACTCACGATGACTCCGCCGGCGTTAGCCAGAATATCCGGAATGACCACGATCCCCCTTTTCTCCAATTTTGTATCCGCTTCGGGAGTGACAGGGCCGTTCGCAAGCTCGATTATGAGCTTCGCTTTTATCTGCGAGGCATTCTGTTCAGTTATCACATTCTCGAGCGCAGATGGCATAAGGACATCCACATCCAGTTTCAAAAGCTGTTCGTTCGTTATAGTCCTCGTCCCGGGGAATCCGACGACGGACCTGGTGTCTTTTTTGAATTTCATGATCTTTTTGATGTCGAGAGCGTCATGCCCGCCAATCCCGTCTTTTCCTTTTTCATTTTTAGTTTTAACTTTTTCATTTGAAACTATTCCGCCTCTTGAGTCTGACACAGCGACGACTTTATAGCCCAGCGCGTTCAGGATCTCCGCGGCAAACGAACCCACATTTCCAAATCCCTGGATGGCGATCGTCAGCTTCTTGGGATCGAGTTTCATTTTTTTGATCGCTTTCTCAAAAACATAAACACCTCCCTGAGAAGTCGAGTATTTTCTTCCTCTCGCTCCGCCAACCTCGAGAGGTTTTCCCGTGACAACGCCGGGAACATTGTATCCCTTGATCCTACTGAATTCATCCATCATCCATGCCATGATCTGCGGGGTCGTATAGACATCGGGAGCAGGTATATCCTTCTCGGGACCGATAAAATCTTTCAGCTCCTGGATATATCCCCTTGAGAGCCTTTCAAGCTCCCCATTCGAAAGCTTCGACGAATCGACAATGATCCCGCCCTTGCCTCCTCCATAAGGAAGTCCGGCAACGGAACATTTCCACGTCATCCATGCGGAAAGCGCTTTAACCTCGGAAAGATTGACCTTTGGATGGAACCTGATGCCTCCCTTGAACGGCCCGAGAGCATCATTATATTGAACGCGATACCCCCTGAAAACCTTCATCTCCCCCGAATCCATCTTGATCGGGATTGAGACTTCAAGGATCCTCTTGGGATTTTTCAGTATCTCCAGAACATTCTTGTCCAATTTCAAAAGCGAAG
Source organism: Candidatus Paceibacterota bacterium (assembly GCA_041661265.1). NCBI lineage: Bacteria > Bacillati > Minisyncoccota > Minisyncoccota bacterium. The sequence goes on from JBAZUT010000005.1 coordinate 88,716, forward strand.
CTGCATTCTCCAGCTGCTTGGTGGCATTCGCGAAAGGATTCATTGCCATATGTTTCGTTTAGTTTGTTACAATTATCCCTCCTTCAAATATTTATATGCGCTTGTGGCCGAGATCGCTCCTTCCGAAACGGCAGTTACGACTTGTCTCAAGCTGTTTGATGCGTTCGTGATGTCTCCTGCGGCAAAAACCCCCTTCACATTCGTCGAGCCGTCTGCACTGATCCTTATGCAGCTGCTCTCGTCTATTTCGACATTCAGCTCTTTCAGAAGGCTCGTGGAAGGAACCGCTCCGATCTCGATGAATACTCCATCCAGTTTGATGATGTTGCTTCCTTCGTGCACACTGTCTATTTCGATCGACTCAACCTTCGTACTTCCCTCCACTTTAATGACGTTGGTATTGTAAATTATTTCAACGCTGGGGTTTTCTTCAAGCCTTTCTTCCACGATAGGCTCGCATCTGAGGGGCTTTCCCCTATATATCAAAAAAACTTTCTTGGCGTGTTCGGAAAGCATGGTCGCCGACATAGCCGCCGCATTGCTCCCGCCCACGACAGCCACGGTTTTGCCCTTAAAAAAAGCACCGTCGCACACAGCGCAATAGCTGACGCCCTTTCCCAAAAGCTTTTCCTCTCCCGGAATATTCAATTTCTTGTGTTTCGTCCCAAGCGCTATGATAAGAGACTTGGATTCCAGGATCTTATTTGAACTTGTTCTCACAAAAAAAATATCTCTTCCGGTATCAGTTTTTTTGGGACTTTTATTTATCTCGACAGCCTCTTCGGAAATGAATTCGTTGCCCAATTCCTTTGCATGATTATAGAATTTCATGATCAATTCCGAACCGGTTATCGATCTTTCTCCGGGCCAATTCTCGATCATATGCGCTTTTGGGACCGATCCGTCAAAAACATTTCCGACTACAGCATGGTTTATTTTATACCTTGATGCATATATGGACGCCGCAAGCCCCGCAGGACCTGCTCCTAAAATAATTAGATCGTACATGTTAAGTTCTTATTTCCAATTATGTTGAATTTACTCAGCCGATATGATCGTGATTACTTTTCTACAAATTTTATAGCCCCCACCGGACAGCCGTGCATCGCTATCTCACAATCGCATTTGCTGCATCCGTCTTCATTAATAACCGCCGCTTTTCCCTCAGCCTGAAGCTGGAAAACTTCCGGACAGAGATTCTCGCACGCACCGCACCCAATGCACAATTCCTGATCAACTGTTATTTTTTTTGCCATATTATATTTTTATTTATTGATTATTTTTCCTATTGAGCGATTCCCAGCAAATTATTTATCTTTTCAACCAGCATGTCTTTCGGCTTCAGGCCCGTCATTTCATCAACGATCTTGCCTTCCTTGAAGAATTTCAGGGTCGGAATGCTCAATATTTCATAGTCGCTTGCCGTTTTCGGATTCTCGTCGACATTAAGCTTATAAACCTTTATCCTTCCCTCAAACTCCTTGGCCACCTCTTCGATGATAGGTCCCATCATTTGACAAGGACCGCACCATGGCGCCCAAAAATCAACCAGCATTATACCTGCTGACCTTAGCACTTCTTGTTCAAAGTTCTTGTCGGTAATATTTATATCCATAATTTTTTCCTTTCGCATTTTCACCAAACCCTTCCGCTATGAAGATCTATCGCCTTTGAATCTTTGAGCCAATCAAAGCAGATAAACCTTCCGGGGTTTGATCTTTTAATTTGTTATTGATAAAGTTTATTGTTATAATATGAGAAAGTAAGCCTTGAATTGATATATTTAATAATATAACAAAAACATAATAAATGCAAACAAAAATAATCATCATCGGAGCAGGTCCTGCGGGCCTATCCGCTGCAATAGAACTCAAAAACAAAGGAGATTTTGATGTAACGATCCTGGAAAGAAAACCGGGCATCGATTACAAAATATGCGCCGGAGGCATAGAATACGACTTCCTGAAACGATATCTTTCTGAAAGCATCATTGAGAAAAATTTCTACACCCTAAGATTCACAACTCCCGGTGATTCCATTTGCATAAAGAAAGACTTCGTCATGATCTCAACGGTAAATAGAAGAACCTTGCATGAATACTTGGCCCAAAAAGCCATAAATTCCGGCGTAAAGATCATTTTCGATCAAAATCTCAAGGATATAAGCAACAACACCGCAATAACTCATTCAGGAAACGCGTATAAGTTCGATTATTTGATCGGAGCCGATGGCAGCAACTCCGCCGTAAGAAAAAAGCTGAAATTGGATTCAAAAAGAATAATAGCGGCATTCCAATATATCGTAAAATGCGACTATCCGGACATGGAATTCTTTGTTGATCTTGAAAAGTTCGGCTATTCGTATGCATGGATCTTTCCCTATAAAGACACTGTTTCAGTTGGTGCCGGATTCTATCCCGGAGATTCCAAAAATTTTTCCATGAAAGATCTGCAGAATAATCTGAAAAAATGGGCTGAGAATAAATTCGACCTCTCGAATTCGAAATTTGAAGCCTTCTCCATAAACTATGACTATCAGGGATTTGAATTCGGAAACATCTATCTTGCGGGAGATGCGGCAGGTTTTGCATCGGGGCTGACCGGAGAAGGCATCAAGTTTGCCATACTTTCGGGAATTGATGTTGCGCAAAAAATAGCCGATCCCGATTATGAGTGCGTTGAAATAAAAAAAATGCTAAAAACAAAAAAAGCGAGCGAAACATTCAGGGAATATATGAAGATAAATCCGATCATCGGCAAGATCATGCTAAAATCCTTTTCTCTGTCGCTGAAAAATGAACTGGGGCAAAGACTTATCGCGAGAATATCCTGAATATTTCACAAATAAAGATCCTCCTGATCACGCCCGCGAACTTGCATCTCTGAAAATCGATAGAGACGAATAAAAAAACTGCATTAATTTCGTGCAGTTTGTTTTATAGGTCCATAAGCCTTCTATTGCTTATGACCAGGCGTTTTTTGCGATCCATACCGATTATGGATGAAACAGGCAACGCTCCGACGGCATCCATCAGGGTTTCGGGAATGTTTCCCAAGACTCCGATATTGCTGTTTTTTTTTGCATCCCCGCCATCGGGATCGGCCTCGAGCATCTTGGCTATGTTCAAGTTTATCCTCTCTTCATTTTCTCCCATTATTTCCCTTATCGCTCTTTTTACATCCCTAACGATCTCAGCCATTCTATCACTTCCTATCCATTGATCTTGGCTAAGCTGTTTACAATGATCTGTAAACACGTTAACCAAGACAAGGCACAACTGCGCAGGAGAAATAATGATCTTAAAAATTTGATGGACCACGTTTTATCATATAAGATCGCGATCCATCACATTAAATTCTTTTCCGTCATATTTTTGCCAGACATACTTCCTGGCTTTTTCAAAACTGCCGTTTATTTTTATTTTTGCCGTATTTCTGGCTTCTTCATCTCTGATACTTTCAGCGATACGGATCAGATTATCTCTTTTTTCTTCGAGATAACCCTCATACCCCATCGGCAAACTGCCCATGCGGCGATTTTTCTTGTTTATTATATCGCAGCATAATTCCGGCAGATTCCGAAGAAAAACGTCGATGCGTTTTTCCGGTTCCATTAAGACTGCCATAGATCATCACATCCTATCCGTTTTTTTTAGCTTTCTATACTCGACTCAAGTGAGCCGAATTGCACAAAATGAGAATTGCGTGCAATTTATTTCGCTTGAATTTTTCTGACTGTGCTTTTTGTCTTTTTTTTGCATTGCCGAAATTTCATGATCTATCTTTTCTTAATGATCGGGCCCGAGATACTTCCTTTGAACTTAAATAATTTGGAGAGGGTTGTTTTTTACAACCCCTCTCCATTCTTTCCGCTCTTTCTCCGGAACCTGAATCCTCTGTCGAGCTGTTCTTTCAGAACGCCCAGAAGAACTCTTTCATGTTCCATGGGAAGATTCTGCTTCTTTATGGAAGCGGTTATGGCCCTTTCAATCGAGTCAATTCTGTATTTTATATACTTTATTGACCTATCATAGGTTTCATGGCTTACCCTTCTTCTTGCATAGGAATAATTCATTTTCTTCTCCCAGAATATATATTGGAGAATCAATGAATTGATCCCATTGAAGAAGAGAACCCACATCCTGCGAGGACCGATCTCATAAACCGCTTCTATGGTGATTGGATCCCAGATGGTAAGATCCGAAGAATCAACCAGATATGACACTTTCACGATCCTGCTCGGAAGAAATTCAGCAATGCTCATGTTTGCGATTTCCTCCGGAGCAGATTCCGGAAGTATTTCTCTGGGCACTTGCAGAAACAGTTCCTCCCGGGGAGTGATTCCGTGAAAATTTACGTTCAACTCTGCATTCTCTATGTCTTCCATTTTTTTCACTTCCTGACCTATCGTTTAACTTTTCCTATCCTATCCTGCTTCTTCAGCAGGAAACGCGATCTGCAAAGAATTGCAAACCGAATTTCCAGCCGAAAATCGGAGGAGGCAGCGTCCCGAGACGAGCCTCCGAAAATCAGAACTTCCTGACCTCCGCATATCCTCCCATTACGATCATCATTGCAACCTCTTCCGGCAGAGGTTTGCGGTCGTTTTGAAGCCCAAAATCCGTTTTTACGCATAGTCTTACGGCATCAATGGCAGGTCTCTCTGATTTCTTTATTCCTATTGCATATTCTTCCATGTTTTTTCCTCCTTTCGCTTCTGACTCGAACGAGCCGAGTTGCCTGCAAATTATTTACAGCCAACTTAACCCGTTCGAGATCTTTTTTAATGTGCTTTTGCTTCCCCGGTTCCGTTTCATTTAAACAAAAATGACCCTATCCAAGGTCATCTTTTATCTTTATCCTATTTTCTATTATTCCTCTGATAATTTCACATATCCAGTAAAAGATGACCCTTTTGTACCCATGTGCAACCGGCAGAATGTTTGATTCTGCTCACATTGCCATACATTGAATTTAGAGTCATTCTTTTTGTGTTCATAACGTATTATAAACATTTATAGATTAATGATATAATATTCTCTTTTGACTGTCAAGCACGCCCTATGGATGAAATTTATTCGAATAAAGCGGTGCTGAGATATCTTTCGCCGGTATCCGGAAGGATGGTCACGATGATCTTTCCCGCGCCCAGCTCTTTTGCTTTTTTTAATGAGATATACATTGCCGCCCCCGAGCTCATGCCAGCCAGTATGCCTTCTTTCTTCGCCAAATTCCTCGCAACTTCAAAGGTCTCCGGGATCAGTTCTTTTTTAATTTCAATGATCTCGTCAAAATATTTTATATCGAAGAGCTTTGTAGGATTCAGCTCTTTCGGATGCCTGAGACCCTGAATGGCCGATCCAAGTTCAGGAAGCACGCCGACTATTGTGATCTTCGGATCTCGCTCTTTCAGTCTCTTTGAAATTCCAATACCCGTTCCCGCAGTTCCGAGTCCCAGGACTACCATATCAATCTTTCCTTCAATATCTTCAAGGATCTCTTCCGCCGTGGTCTCATAATGCGCCGTTATATTCGCCGGATTGCTGAATTGATCGAGGTTGGCATATTTTCCGGGATTTTCCGAAAGCATTTTGTCTTTCAGCTCAACAGCCCCGCCAGTTCCCTTCTCCGCCGGAGACAGAACCAGTTTTGCGCCATATGCCTTGATCAATTTTCTTCTTTCAATGCTTACCGACTCCGGAATGACTATCTCGATCTCATAGCCCTTAACCCCCGCGATCATGGCCATCGCAATGCCGGTATTTCCGGAACTTGCTTCAAGAAGAACCTTGCCCTTCGTAAGCGATCCCTTTTTCTCTGCATCTTCTATAAGATAGAGAGCCATCCTATCCTTCACAGAACCTCCTATGTTATATTCCTCGAGCTTAGCATAGATCGTTGCATCGCCTTTAGATGCCAGCTTGTTTATTTTTACCATCGGGGTCTTGCCGATCAAAGTCAATATATTTTTATGGATCATGTTTTTATCTGATTTATGATTAATAAAAAAACAACCTCTGCAGGTTGATCTTTGGATAATGCAAAGCGCTTTAGCTACAACACCAAAAACAACCCGTCTTACGACATCTGATGCAACAACAAATTGATCGGTTTAGGCTTATCATGAAAATAATTTAACTTACATTACGAATACTATCATTTAAATGAATATTGTCAAATTCAAAAGGCTCAAAATTTTATCGTTTCACCCTCCTTTATGTCTGCCTTCTCAGAAAGACTTCCGGCCTTCGCCTTTTCTTCAGCTTTCTGCTTCGGAATTTCAGGCGGCCCGGAAAGAACCGCGGTGTTCAATGGAACAACTTTCTTCTTCGGTATTTCGGCCTGCCTGGAAATTGCCGCGGGTGGCGGAACGGTCTTCTTTATCGCCTCTAAGGGAATTTTATCCATTTTTTTCGGCTGAACGATCAGCTTTGAAACCTCCGGCACTTTGACCTCCGCTCTTCGAACACTGACATTATTTTTTATCTCGGGCCTGATCTCCGGTTTTTTCACATCAATACGCGCCTCAACAGCTTCCGGCTTTTTAACGACTTCCGTTTTTACGGGTTCGGCATGCCGATCCTCCTGCTTCGGCTTTGCAACAATGATCTCCTTTTTCTTTTCGATCTCCTTATTGACAGGATTTTCGAAAACCTTCTTCTCCGGTTCGAACTTTACTGCCGGCTGGCTGCTTTTAGGCGCATCAGTCATCTTTTTCCTGACTTCAACAAGACAATTTCTGCAATATGTCGCCCTGTTCGGATCGGGTTTGAACGGCACTTTGATCTTTTCTTTGCACATCGCGCATTCGGCATCCCAAAGCTCGCGGTCGATCTTATCGGATTTGTAAGACCTCGATTCCTCGCCGCCCTCGAACCTTCTCTCTCCTCTCGGTTTTTCTCCCTGGCTTCCTTCTCCAAGATCGATCCCCGACCACCTCGTGATCTTATCCTCAACGACTTCTCTCTTGCTTGCATATCTTTCCCTTGAAACTTTGATTATCTTTTCCGCATTGCTTTTTTCGGTCACGGGATTTGGGGGAAGCGTCGTCGCGCTGAAGGCGTCTCCGGCCACTCCGTCGATCATCAGCTTGAGATAAATATTATATTTTCCGAGATTTACAAGATCGTTCATCATGAAAATAGGTTCATATTCTTTTTCCAGAAATTCCGCATCCGCAGCTCCGACCCTGAAAGTAATAAGGGTTCCGATATTTCCGAAAATAGCATCGCTAACCTCTTCTTCGAGCTGTCCTATGTATTGATGAGCAACGATCAGATTCAGCCTGTATTTCCTGGCCTCGGACAATATTCCCGCAAATGATTCGGTCGCGAAATTCTGGAACTCGTCGACATATAGATAGAAATCCTTTCTTTCGTCCTCCGGAATATCCGTTCTTCCCATGGCGGCAAGCTGTATCTTTGTAATGAGCATCGCGCCCAAGAGAGCGCTATAGTCCTCGCCGATCTTTCCTTTGGCGAGATTCACAACGAATATTTTTTTGTTGTCCATTATTTCCCTCATGTCTATCGAGGACTTCGTCTGCGAAATGATATTTCTCACGAGAGCGCTCGAGAGAAATTGTCCGACCTTGTTCTGGATCGGAGATATCGCATCCACGGTGAATTGGGCTGAATATTTCGTGAATTCAGTGGTCCAGAACGCCTTTACCACGGGATCCGTGATCTTTGCGACCACCTTGGCCCTATATTCTTTGTCCACAAGCATTCTTGGAACTCCGAGCAGAGTGCTTCCGGGATATTCCAAGAGTCCCAATATCACATTTCGGAGCAGATATTCCAATCGGGGACCCCAGGAATCCGCCCATATTTTCTTGAAAACACCGATCAATCCCGAAGATATGAGATGCCTGTATTTCACGTCAACCTGTTCCATGACATTAAATGCGATCGGATAGTCTATATCGGCGGGATTGAAATACACCACATCATTGATCCTGGATGCAGGGACAAAATTCAGGATCTTTTCGGCAAAATCCCCATGCGGATCCACAACGGCAACGCCATTCCCGGCTTTGATATCGGCGATAACCAGGGTCTCGAGGAGATTCGTTTTTCCCATACCGGTCTTTCCGATGATATACATGTGCCTTCTCCTGTCATCTCTTTTTATGCCAAAAATATGCTCCTGTCCGCGAAAATTCGTTTTTGCAAAATATGTTATATCTCTGTCCATCATCATGATATTTTATTAGTCCAAATTTATAAACTCCGCCGAAATCCCTAGATGGGAAGCTCTGCAGGAGGCTTTCCCTTCTTCGCCTCAACCCTTGAAACAGTAGGGGCCTTGACCTCGATCGTCGGAAAGTGGAATACTGTCGCAAGTTCCTCGGTATTGAGAGCATATCCTCGCTTATCAAATTCCCTCCTCTTGTATCTTCTGAGGATCGATCTTTTTCTCAGAGCTTTTCTGAAATCCGTAAAAAAATAATACGCGCTGGTTTTTGTGTTCCCGTCCGGCACAAAACTGTTCCTGTCTTTGCTTCCGAATTGAGAAAAATATGTAAAAACGATCGAGTTCCCTTTTGTTTTGTTGAAAATATCCCGCTTGGAAAGATATATCCATCTTATGCAAGTGTCGAATGCGGGCTTTTTTGTGCTCTCGCCTATCGCTATCACGACATCTTTTTCCGCGGGAGACAAGTGCAACATCATGCTGGGAGGCTCTTTATCCTTTTTCTCATCCTTCTTTTCGGCCGGATTTACGGTCGAAAAGAATCCGCCCGCTATGTATCTTCCGATATCCCAAAGTTCCTCGATCAGAAAATCGAAAGGATTGCTTGATTTCTTCTTCTTTTTCCTGCCGATCAGCTCAAGGATCAATTCATTGGCTTCCTTCTTCCAGTCGTCATTTGTGGGCCTGATCAAAACCTGTATCCATATCTGCTCGCCTTTCTGCAATTTATTCACGCCTTCAATTATATTTGACATCGTATCAACAAATTCGCCCGAACCGGTATCTTCGAATTCCTTGTATGTTCTGAGCGGATAAGCATCTTCCTTTGCCAGGATCATGTCTGTGCCCCAGAGCTCATAATCCTTGTTTGGAATATCATTCGGAACGTTCAACACATAATCCTCCACATCCCTTATTTCAGCTGCAGGATATTGCGCATAGATCTGCGCTTCGATCGTCTTCCTCGACAGAACCGGCGTTCTTATAAAATAGTGTATATCACCGTCAATGCTGACGATCTCAAAGCTGAACCACGCATCGAGCATTCCCTTCAGATATATATCATAAAGCGTATCCACCACCACGTCATAAAAACTGTATATCCCGGAATACAATTCTTCCATATTCTTCGGCCTTTTCTCGATCTCCTTCGGTATTATCACCTCAATGAGGTCCCATTGAATTTCGCGTACATATTTTTCATGGATATAGTTCACCCAGGCGATTTTAAACGTGTGCCAAAGCACGATTGTAGTGAAAAACCACCAATATTTTGAGAATATCGATACGGATTCTTTCAGAGATTCAAATAATACTTCGGGAAATGTGATCATAGACGCTTCTAAATTATTTGTTTTGTTGCATCAGGCGATAAGGCGGACGTCCTGTGTTTATGGCAATACATAAGAATGATTGCAGCAGCAGGATACGCGCCTAGAATACGAGTCCGATTTTGTCTTTGAAAGCAAAGCCAATTATCAGAAAAGACAAGGTGTTTCTCCTGTCTAGTCTGTATTTTCAAATGTGTGCTCGCTTATTGTTTCAGCTTGTATATTTTGTTGGGAAGTTTTTCGAAATAATTCTTGTTTTGCAAGTTCAGAATTATGGTATTTTTCCTGACCTTCCTCTTGTTCAGAACCTCATCGATTATCTCATCCTGTCCCATTTCTCCCTTCGCCTTCAATAGTTCTATTATAACATCTAATACGGTTCCCGGGCTATACCCCCAATCTTTCAACGCATAAATGCCTCTTCCGATCAGAACAAACCTCTTATCTTTGATAAGCTCATTATGCACCGTCTGCTTGTTCGCTTTCTTTTTCCTTTGGATCCATATCTTATTGATCTCGTCGGCGATCTCGGAAAAATGCAGCGCTCTCTCGCCTTTTTTCAAAGCAAGATATGCCTTATCCTTGATACTCTTCGGATTTATATGAGGCCATTTTTCATGTCCCCACTGATTCAATATATTTCTTATTATTATTTTATTGGCACTAAGATAGGACTTGATCGCATTCGGCGGCAGTTTGCTGAATCCTTTTTTAGATGCACAGTCATTTGCCAGCTCTATTATTTTTTCATATTCCAGATTTTCGTTCTTCTCAAGGAGATATTTTTCGATATCATTCATGATATCTCTGAATCTCTTTACATGCTCATCGTTATAGAAATATATCTTCTTGTGAACCTTTATTTCCTTCGTATTCTTTATCTTTTCGTCCAATGACAAGATCAGCAAAGTCAATTGCCTGTTCACGCCGGAATTGGCCGCCGCACCGAATAAATATTCGGCAATACTGTCTTCACTCATTATTCCGCCATGATCCTCTATGGCCTCCTGTATATAATCAAAAACCTGATCGATATTGCCATCCTTGCCAATTGCTTTCAGTTTCGAGATCCCCTCTGCTTCGATCTGCCTGACCCTCTCTCTGGTCACGCCATAATCTTTTCCGATCTGGTCGAGAGTTCTCACTCCCTTTCCATCCAAATTAAACCTCATGATAATGACTTCCTGGGGTCTTTTTGGAAGTTTGTTAACCATTTCTAAAATAAGATTGTTCAAATCTATTTTAATTTGGTATTTCGAGCTGTCGTTTTCATTTGTCATACTTTTTATGTTAAATAAGGCTTAATATTGATTAAATAACTATTGCTTAAATAGTATAGCACATTTAATTGTTAATGTCAATAACTATTCATACTTCACTCTAAAGTTAATAAAATATAAATTTTTGTCAAGTTTTTTTCATCAAATACCGATATGCAAAAAATAATATGCCCGATATATTACAGAATATCCTACCGGGATTTTTTGCGATTTTTTCCTATATAATTTTCTTTAAAAAAATAACTGACAGCGAATCTTGTCAACCATGCGTTGTCCGGATATATGTAATATCATCTATTATTACATCAAATCGCATCTTTATCTTTCAAAAAAAATCAAACACGTCGAGGTGCTTGATCTTCCGGATTTTCCGATGAGAGTTATCTCTTCTTCAGATCCCAATTGTGCCATGTTACAAGAAGCGGACTTGCGATGAAAATAGATGAGTAGGTTCCGAAGAATATTCCCACGAAAAGCGCGACAATGAAATATCTTATGGATTCGCCTCCGAAAAGATACACACAGAACAGGACCAAAAGGGTGGTGTATGTCGTATTGATCGACCTGGTCATGGTTTCATTGACGCTTTTATTCACAATTTCCTCAAAATCGGACATTCCCGATCTGAGAAGATTTTCACGAGTCCTGTCAAAAACGACGATCGTATCATTCACGGAATATCCGAGAACGGCCAATATCGCAGCCACGAAAGGAAGACCGACCTCAACGTTATAAAAGTGCCCCAAAGCCGAGAATATGCCCAAGGTTATGGTAACATCGTGAAAAAGAGCCAGGGTTGCAACGATCCCGTATTTAAAGCTGGATACCGGATAAGAAACTTTCCTGAAAGCCCAGCCGATATAAACAACCATTGCCACAAGCGCGATCGCTATCGCCCAAATGGCGTTCGTTTTCAGTTCGCTTCCGATCGCAGGACCGATAGAATCAAATCGTTTCTCCTCAACGTTCTTCAATGCTCCGCTGGCAACACTTACCGGCTCCACCTTGACATCCCCGTTTCCCTCGGCGGATATGGTTGCCGAACCATCATCGGTCGTAACCGACACATTTCCTCCGGGCACTGCAACGGGATTCGTCTCCACCAAAGCGGGATTAATTTTTTCATTGACCTTCACCCCTTCCTGAGAATTGACATCGATCTGATTTTCCGGCACATCTGAGTTCAAAGCCGGAGTTTCGCCGAATGGAGCGCTTGCCGGATCATTTTTCTCTCCAACTTTATTGTCCACTGCCTGCAATATTTTCTGATGCGTATCTTCATCCACGTCTTTGAATCTCACAAGAACATTCTTTTCTCCGGAAAATTGCACGCTTATATCGCCCAGATTCAAGTCCTTGAGAGAATCTTTGATCTCCTGGCTATTCAAGGTCTTATCCTTGAAAGAAAATTCCAACAAAGTTCCGCCCGTAAAATCGATCCCGAGCTTTACCCCCCAATTCAACAGCGCAACGATGCTGGCGACAAAAAGCAGAGACGACAGCGTAAACCATATTTTCCTTCTCTGAATTATTTTGATCATAATTATTTTACTTATCGTTAATAAAAATTAGATTATGCATTTTCCGGAATATTCTTTTTCTTGCTGACCCCGAAAAGCCATCCGTTCCTTCCCGCCTTGAACATTATGACGATCTTGAGCAAAGTCTTTGTGATGAATATCGCCGAGAACATGCTGACGATAACACCGATGCCCAGCGTTATGGCAAATCCGACTATTATACTTGAACCGAAATATGCAAGGATAAGACAGGTGATAAGCGTTGATACGTTCGAGTCGAATATGGAACTCCAAGCCCTGGAAAATCCGTCTTCTGTGGCAATGGCAACGGTTTTCCCCTTCCTCAGTTCTTCCCTCATCCTTTCAAAAACCAGGACATTCGCATCGACTGCCATTCCTATAGACATGATAAAACCCGCAATTCCGGAAAGTGTCAGCGTGACACCTATAAGCTTGAATAAAGACAGAACAATAAGAGAATAAAGGATGAGCGCTAGCACCGCCAGGAATCCCTGTAATCTATAATATGTTATCATGAATAAGCTCAGCACAATGAATCCGACTGTGCCTGCAATAATGCTTTTGTCTATGGAATCCTTTCCGAGACTTGCATCAACAGTCTGCTGGCTGATGAGCTTGATCGGGACAGGAAGCGCTCCGGCATTCAGCCTCTGCGCCAGAGTTTTGGATTCATCAACCGTGAAATTTCCGGATATAACCGCTTTTCCGTCCGTTATCGGCTCATTCACTCTTGGAATACTGATCGGCATGCCGTCCAGATAAATAGCAACTTTTCTATTCACATTCCTTGTGGTTATTTCGCCAAAAAGCTTCTTCCCTTCATCATTAAAAACCAGTTGAACCTCCGGTTCATAGGTATTCGGATTGAAAGCAACATCGGCGCGCTGAAGCTGATTTCCATTGAGCCCGGTGGATTTATAGTAAAATTGAGAAAGATAATCTTCAGGAATATCCGAATCCTTGAACTGATCTCTCAGCTGAGCCTTTTCTTCTTCATTCATTTCTTCTTTGAATTCCAAAAGCGGTGTCTCGCCGATCATCTTGATGGCCTGATTCACGTCCTTTATGCCCGCAAGCTCCACGACCAGCCGGTCGTTCTTTGAGATCTGGACAAGCGGCTCCGAAACGCCAAACGCATTCACTCTTCTTTCAATAACGTCCCTCACGCCTTCCATGGCTGCTCGCTTATCCAACTCCTTGACCTGGGAAAGGTCAGCCTGATACTCCAGATGCGTTCCCCCCTGCAAATCCAGTCCGAGACGGAATTTGAGGTCATTATAATAATTCATTCCGAATTGCTGGATCTTTATCCCCTGGTTTTTCGGATACACGATATAGCCCGCCACAACAGCCAAGATCAGGATGATCAAAAAATTCACTACCACTTTTTTCTTACTGGACATAGTTGATGATTAAACATGTAAAATTGACTGACACATGCAAATTTTGGCTAAAAAAACAAAAATCAAGCCAAATATTCAGCTCTTATAAATTTATAGCAAATAAAACCAAATGTCAAACGATTTTCACCCGAAAATCCAATATGACCGGTTTTGTGTTGATCTTGTTTTCGAGATCCCATTTACATTAAATATCTCAAATAGATGTACACAGTTCCGATGACCAGGGCTATGAATGTCAAAGGGACAGCAAGCTTCATATATTCAATGAAATCGAATTTATATCCTTCTTTTTCTCCCATGCCATTCACAATGACATTGGCCGAAGCTCCGATGATCGTTGCGTTTCCGCCGATATCGGTTCCGATCAAGAGCGCCCACCACATGGGACCAAGATCAAGCCCGGTCAGGGCGCCAACATCCTTGATAAGAGGTATCATAGTCGCTATGAATGGAATGTTGTTCACGATAGCAGAAAATATTGCGGAACCCCACAAGATAGCGATCGTTGTAAGAACCTGATTGTCGCCGGTTAATCTTATTAGCTCCTCCGCCATGATCCTTATAGCACCTACTTTTTCAATGCCAGTGACAAGAATAAAAAGTCCCGCGAAAAAGAATATCGAGGTCCATTCCACATCATTAAGGCACTTTTCCGGCTCATAGCACGTTATAAGAAGAAGCAATGATGCTCCCGCAAGGGCGATCGTCGCCACCTCCAAATGCGTAACGCTATGCGTGAAAAATCCCAGCATCACAAGACCAAGCACAAATAAAGATTTCAGCAATAAAGTCTGGTTGGTAATAGCTTTTTTCGGTTCGAATTTCATGATAAGAGCCTGCGCTTCAGGGGTTGTTACCAGATCTTTTTTATATATCCGGCACAAGATTGCGATCGTGACAACTGTTATGACAATTACGATCGGCGCAAGATTGATTATAAAATCATTGAATGAGAGCCCCACGGCACTTCCGACTAGAATGTTTGGCGGATCGCCGATCAGTGTCGCAGTCCCTCCGATATTGGACAAAAGTATCGTTTCGAGAAGGAATGGCTTGGGATTGATCTTCAAATTATGAGTGATGACAAAAACGACCGGCACCATCAAAAGAACTGTCGTGACATTATCCAAAAACGCCGAGAATACCGCGACAAGAATACCAAACAGTATAAAAATATTTTTCGGATCTCCCCTGCCCGCTTTTGACGCCCAGATCGCAACATATTGAAACATTCCGCTTTTCTTGGCGATACTCACGATCACCATCATTCCGATCAGAAGCCCGATTGTATTGAAATCAACACCTTCGACAGCCTGTTCCTGATTGATGACACCAAGCAGGATCATTAATGTCGCTCCCGCGAGGGATATTACCGTAAAGTGAACTTTGTCAAAAACTATGATCGCATAGGTTATAACAAATATCGTAATCGCAATCCAAAAACTCGTATCCATAAATGTATATTATTTATCTTATTATTCTTTATTGTTGCTTCTTCTGCCCTGCAAAACGTCATAAATGGCCTGCTTGATATCGGCGCAGTTTATATATCCTATAGGATATCCCTTTTCATCGACAACCGGCATCTGCCTGACATGATATTCCGAGAGTGTCGTCGCAGTTTCCATGATCGAGCTGCCCGCGCTTATCGTATGCACCCTTTTCGTAATAAATTTTCCGATCGGGTCGTTCGCGATCTGCCTGGTCCTGATCTTGAAAGTATCCGAAGATTCGAATGCGGCCAAATGTTTGTCTTCTTCCAGATAATCCGGAACGACATATTCAACAAGATCCCAACTGGATAGTATTCCGATTACCTTGCCGTCCCGGTCGACGATCACAAGACTGTTGATATTTTCTTTTATCATAATTTCAACAGCCTCCCTGAAAGTCGTTGTTATATTCGCCGTTATGGCAGGCGTGCGCATGTAATCTGCCACGGTGCATTTTTTTTTATTCGTCATATTTGTTAATTATTAATTAATTTATTTAAAATTCAATTTTCACAACAAAAATTATTTTATCACAAAAAATACCGTGCGTCAACGGTACAAAAAAATAAATCCCTATTCAGTCTTGACAAAAATAGATATTATGCTACATTGTTTTGTTAAACTGACAAGTTTAACGAGAGGTTTAGACATGATAGTAAAAATATTCTCAATCGAATTGCCCAATCAGACCGGAATCGACAAGGGTACTGCTCTTCTGGAACGGACAAGAAGAATCGATCAAATGAATAATGAAATAAATGCATTCACAAAAGACCACCCCGAAGACTGGGTAAAGATAGAATGGCTGCAAAGCTCGGCCGCAAACGCATACGGCGCGTACACGGAATTAACTGCAATAGCGACTATTACATCTCACGATCCTGGCACATAAGTCAGGATTCTTTTATTTTATTATGGTGCCAGTACCTGGTCCTACCGGCAGGTACTCCGCTGCAAGCAGCGGAGTTGGGTTTATATTTTTGCAGCCACTTATGAAGCATTCTTCCCGTGACAATGCTTGTATTTTATGGAACTACCGTCGGGCTTCTTCGCTCCGCACGGACATGGATCATTCCTGCCGACACTGTTCTTGTTCGTTATGGGAGCGAACACCTTCCCCTCCTCGCCTCCCCCACTGGTCCTGATATTCTTGCTCTCCATTGGAGATGTGATCTTTTTTGCCACCTGGATCTTGAAAATAGTGCTGATGACATTCTCCTCTATGGCCCCGAGAAGAGATTGGAACATCCTATAGCTTTCTTTCTTATATTCGACAAGGGGATCTCTTTGGCCATATCCCCTAAGTCCGATCCCCGCCTTGAGGCTCTCCATTGAATCAAGATGATCCATCCACAGCATGTCCATGCTCCTAAGAAGTACCATTTTTTCGATCTGCCTCATTGTCACATAGCCGATCTCTTCTTCGCGCTTGTTGTAGGCGTCTGACAGGGCATTGAAAACCATATCAGTGGCAAGACTCCTCACCTCCTCATTGGATCTTTCCGACACAATTAATTCCTTCAGATCGCTTTCAATCTTCTTATCCGTCGGAACCATCTTGCCAACAGCTTCAGCGATCCCCGAAACATCCCACCCGCTTCTCTCTTCCGCGCTGTGGATGGAAACGATATCCTCAGAATAATTCTCAAACATTTCCAGGACTTTCTCTTTCATTTCCAAAAGTTCGGGATTATTTTCTTTATTCACCGGCTTTGGCGCATCTTGGGGGGAAGCGTTGCCCTCATCAAGCGCTTTCGAGACTTTCAGGATCTCTCTTCTTTTTTTGTAAATAGCCTCCCTCTGCTTATTCATCACATCATCATAATCCAAAGTGTGCTTTCGATAGTCAAAATTAAATCCTTCGATCTTCTTTTGCGCACCCTCGATCGATTTTGAGATCAGCGGATTTTCGATCGGCATATCTTCTTCCATGCCAAGCTTGTCCATAAGATTTTTCATCTTATCCGAACCGAATACCCGCATGAGATAGTCTTCCATTGAGACAAAGAATCTCGTTTCACCCGACTCCCCCTGGCGTCCGGATCTTCCTCGGAGCTGATTGTCAATTCTTCGCGCCTCATGCCTCTCGGTACCAAGAATACAGAGGCCTCCGAGCTTATCGACTCCTTCTCCGAGCTTTATATCCGTTCCTCGTCCCGCCATATTGGTCGCAATCGTGACTGCGCCTCTCTGGCCCGCCTTTGAGATTATAAGAGCCTCTTTCTCGTGATATTTGGCGTTGAGCACCTCGTGAACAATGCCCTCCCGTTTCAGCATTTCACTCAAGACTTCCGACTTCTCGATCGAGATCGTTCCGACAAGGACCGGCTGCCCTTTTTCATGACGCTCCTTGATCTCGCGTATAAGGGCCGTGAATTTACCATGTTCAGTTTTGTATATGGAATCATTAAGATCTCTTCTTATCAAAGATTTGTTCGTAGGAATGGCTATGACATCGAGCTCGTAAACCTTCGAGAATTCTTCCGCGTTCGTAATGGCGGTTCCGGTCATTCCGGCAAGTTTTTCATAGAGCCTGAAATAATTCTGGAAGGTTATGGTTGCGAGCGTCCTGCTTTCTTTCTGCACCTGGACGTTCTCCTTTGCCTCAATGGCCTGATGAAGCCCTTCGCTGAACCTTCTTCCGGGCATCAGGCGCCCTGTGAATTCGTCCACAATGATAACTTCTCCGTCCTTCACCACATAATCCTTGTCTCTTTTAAAAAGTATCTCGGCCTTAACCGCCTGTTCCAGGTGATGAACGAATGTGATCCCGCCTTCATTGTATATGTTCTGCATACCAAGGATCTTTTCAACTTTCTCAACCCCCTCGTCCGTAAGGCTCACCGCCCTCATTTTTTCATCGACGGTATAGTCGCTTTCTTTCTGCAGCTTCGGGACGATCTTGGAAAAAGTATTGTACATCTCATTGGAATCCGTGTCCGGCGCCGAAATGATAAGCGGAGTCCTGGCCTCGTCGATCAGAATGCTGTCCACTTCGTCAACGATGGCATAATTAAGATCCCTTTGGACCATCTGCCTTTCGCTCACGGCCATATTGTCACGCAAATAATCGAAACCGAATTCATTGTTCGTTCCATAGGTTATATCGCAAGAATACGCTTCTTTTCTCGTTATTTCGCGGAGATTTTCCATCTCGACCGTAACTTCATTCCTGTCCGGCGCGGATTTCGGATCGAAAATATATGAGTGGTCGTGCTGGATCACTCCAACGCTAAGTCCCAAAAAATTATATATGGGCCCCATCCAGTTGGCATCACGCTTGGCAAGATAGTCATTGACGGTGACCAGGTGGACTCCCTTCCCCGAAAGAGCATTAAGATAGATAGGAAGCGTCGAAACAAGGGTCTTTCCTTCTCCGGTTTTCATCTCGGAGATCTTTCCCTGATGGAGGACGATCCCTCCGATAAGCTGAACATCATAATGCCTTTGGCCCAGAGTCCTTTTGGCGGATTCGCGAACCACAGCAAAAGCTTCCGGAAGCAGATCGTCCAAAGTCTCCCCTTTTTGGACCCTTTCCTTGAACTTTGAAGTCTCGCTCTTCAGCTCATCGCCGGAAAGCCCCTGAAATTTTCCTTCCAGCGCATTGATCTTGTCTATGATCGGCCTGATCTTTTTTATCTCTTTCTCGTTCGGATCTCCGAATATCTTCTCGAAAATTGACATAGTCTTATAATTAAAATTCAAAATCTACAGCGTAAACATCGCGTTACCGGCCTAAAACGATATTCTATATTAAAACTGCCAGCATAAAATTATACCGGCAAAAGGCTTATTGAGCTATTGAAACAAAAAATTCAAATATCTATCTTTAATACGTCCCGGAATACCGATAAAAAAATATGTCTTTCGCATCTGGATATTAATACAAAATAAAGGAAATGTTATTTCAAATTTCGACAAGTATCAATTCTTTTTCCTTCTGAATTTGAACTTGCTGAATTCCCCTTTCGCCCATGCAAGAGGAGAAAGCCTTTTCAGTCTTTTGATTATCCTCGCTCCCGCCCTGATCTTCGTGTTTCTTTCGTCTTTATAGCTGTTTATCGCATCTTTCAATTCATCTTTTACGTCATCTATGGATTTGTAGATATCATCGCTCTCAACGACGCTTCTAAACATCTTCTTCGGAAGTTCCAGGTTCACCTCGGCCATATAGACATCGCCTTGCTGATGATGCCTTGTTGTTCTTGCAAGCTCCACTCTTGCAGTGACGCTGCTGGGATCGACATAACCGTTCTCAATGAACTTTTTCAGTCCGCCGATCTTTTCATTGACATAAGCCCTGAGATCATCATGAAGTTCCAGATTCGTGCTTTTTATGATTATGTTCATGTTTGTTTTTGTTACCTGTTTATGCATAAGCTATGATAGCACACTTGATATATTTATCAAGGCTTCCTATTCACACTTTAATAATAGCCCAAAAATACAAATAATAAAAGAGCGGCATGTTTGCCGCAAGTTTATTTTACTATCCTTGTACATTCGGAATACCCGCTCAAAAGATCGCTAATTGCGCAATTCACATTCGCTATAACGCAAATTCCTCCTTTTTCGGCGATCTCCTGGGCAGCCTCGAGCTTGGTTCTCATTCCTCCGGTGCCGGAATCTCCTGCGCCATTGCACAGTTTCTTGTACCTCTCAATATCATCCAGTTTTATGCTTCTTACAAGGCCTTCGGAGTCCATCAGGCCTCCAACATCGTTCGTCAGAATGAAGAGAGCTTCTGCCCGAGCATAGACCGCTATTTTCGAAGACAGCCTGTCGTTGTCCAATGTCACCTCTTTGTGATCGATCTTGTCATTGAAATTAATGACCGGAACTATCCCATTCTCGATATCGTCGCGAAGATTTGCAATTATATTCTGCTGCTCTTCTTCTGATTCGAAATTGCTGTAAGTGAGAAGATACTGGGAAGGAATGATGCCCTCTTTTCCGAGTCCGTCCGACCATGCTTTCAAAAGCTCGACCTGACCGACGCCTGCGCACCTTTGAAGGCCTATTTTTTCTTTCGGCCTTTCCTTGAGATCGAGCATATTTTTTCCAAGCTCGACCGCGCCGGACACAACAAGTATCGCCGAGGCCCCTTTTTCTTTTTTTATCCGCGCTATTTCGCGCGCGATCGAATCAATGTTCTCCTGCTTCACTTTTCCGTTTTCAATGATGCATTTTGTTCCGACTTTCACTACTATCACTTTTTGTTTCATATTTTTTCCTCCGCTGCCGCTCTAAAAACCTTATTAAAAAAACAAACGCCTCTTTTTGAAAGAGGTTGGAATGCGTCTTTAATTTGCAAATTCAACTAGCCTCTTTCGAAAAAGAAGCTTGGCGGGACGATCTCAATTGAATTTAGTCCTGTTTTCATGCTCGCCATTGAATTATTACATGAAAATTATAGCAAAAAGATGATTTGTGTCAAATCGGTCGAACATTCTATGTTTTGCATCATCACTCAAACCTGAAACTGTTGATCATATCCTCATCACTTGCGCGCAAATTCTCGATATCTAAATAGAAATTAGGCTCTTGTCCGAGCTTAACGGACATCACTTTTCCCTTTTCCGGATAATACAGAATCTTTGCAACATAATTCACAAAACATGTTGATTCCCCAAATGCAACCTTGTCCCAATCCTCTCCTTTAATATTAACATCATAAACCCCCTCTTGCTCAGTCCATAAATTCTTTTCGCCCGCGAAACATCCGGCTCCATAATCTTCTTTAATGAATCGGTCCAGATCCATGTCATTCTTTATATCCACAATTTTGATCGCAATGCCTAAAAATGGATTGCTTGGTTTGGAAATATATTTGCCTTCCATGCCAATCCCCTTTACTTCATCATTAATCAGCCGTAGATCGTAAATTTTTGTTTCGCAATTGCTTGTTCCTTGTTTTGGATTTTTAATATCTTCTCCATAATAGTCATCAAAATAATATTCCGGGACAATATAAACAACATTATTCTCATTGTCTTCAATTGTTTTTAAAGAAACTAGAAAATTATCTTTGCTATCACATCTATCAAGACCAGACACCTTCCCGGGCAAGTTTATAGAAAAACCTAGTGTTTTATTCGCATATCTTTTCCATTTTGAATTAGTAATTTCACTGGAATCTAAAGTTATGTCTTCATTGGCCGTATCACTCTCATTTTTTTTATTATCCGAATCTGACACAGGCTGAATTACATTAGAATTTGGCTTGTCCGGTCTTAAATATAACAAACTGCCTATTGCTATCATCACTAACAAAACAATCAGCGATAAAATGTAATTTTTTTTCATATGGTCTAATTATTTAGCATAATAATATTAGCTTATAAAATCATATTAATCAATATAGAAACATAATTTTAAAAAAAGGTAAAAGCTTGCCTGATTGTTTTATGACAGTTTTACCACATAGTAGCTATTTGCATCGTTTACGTCAGACGAAGTTTTTGAAAGTATTCTATGCCTGCCAACCACATTTCCATAGACATAATTCTGATCCCACACATTTATTCCCTTGAGAACATTATTCTCGAAATGATAGGTGTCAAAAACTGCCACATGTCCATAGTATTGACCGCCTGAATTGAATGTTGCAATGATTGTTCCCGGCAAAACCCCGCCATCCATTACTTTATTACCACGTATCCAGTTTGGCGTTGAAATGCTATTTGTATTACTCATTGCCTTAGCAAATGCCACGCATTGTCCATCTCCTATTTTAATGGTTTTTATGGTTCCAACATTGACAGATTGTTTACCGCTGCCATATGTGCTAAGAACAATTCCATAATCGTATTTCAGCAAATAAGAATTGCCGCTGCTACCATAAGAAGCCCAGGCGCTGCTACCATATATATTATTAAATGCCCATAGCCACTTATAATTTTCATTTGTAGCTCTCAATTCATATGCTGCTTGAACTGGCACACTTGCTACTGCCATAGCTACCAAAAGCAGTATCGCAACAAATATTTTTCTCGATCCTTTTCTATTCATCAAATCACATCCCTATTTCTTTTTTGTTTTACATGTCTCTGCGATGTTTTTTTTGCTTGCGTATGCTTGTCGCTTTTTTATATCTTTTCAATTTGCTGCATAACTATTCCTCCTGTTTTTTCTATAGTTCAAATAATAACAAAAAAAAAGGCGTCTTTGTCAAGCGCTTGAAACAGTTTGAAACATTTATTCTATTTCCGCGAAAAACAGAAAAAGGAAATGGAAGCCGAGATGAACACGACCAGTCCCATATACATGAATGTGTTCTGATATCCGACCATCGAGATCATGATCCCGCCCGCAAGTGAACCGATGGCGGGAAAAAAAGTCGAGATGATTGTGTCGATCGTCGACGCCTCCTCGTGATGATCCTTAAGCTTCCGGGAAAGCAGAGAACTCGTTCCGACATCAGCCAAGAGGACGCCGAATGAATCCGCGATCAAAACCGCCAAGATCCCGAAAAAATTAAGTATGGAAGAAAATACCGCCAAAAAGATCGACACCGCCCCCTCGATCATAATGCCTTTATGCACGACCTCATAGGTCTTTAATTTGTTGATAATTTTCACCGTAAAAAAGGAAACCGGAAGATAAATGATCGAGGCGATGGAAATGATCTGAATTATAGTCTCCTTCTCATGAGAAACACTTTCAAGAAAAATCACCAGAAATGCCCGGTACATTCCTACAAGCATCAGGGCGGAGAAAAGAGATGTCGCGAGGATCGATATATATTTTTCATGGCTCAATATCTTCAGCGCACCGGCCAGCCTGCTTCTGTCCATGTTTTGTCCTTTCCGCGGGAGACTTCCTTTCTTCAATAGTCCTGAATCTGCGCTAAGCCTGAAATAAGCATAAAGCGCATTCACAAGATGAACCAGGACGCTCGCCGAAAAAACTCCGACAAAACCGAACTTCCAGATGATCAGGCCGCCTATCGCCGGAGCTATTGCGGCCGCATAATGCGGCATAGAATAGAACCAGCAAAATCCGCTGCCGCACTTTTCCGGCCCGGATTCCATAAGCATAAGCTTCAGGGAGATCATCCAGGCCGCCGCCGAAAATCCGAGAACGATCTGCGCCGCATAAAAAATGAATATGTTCTGGCCGACAAGCATCATGCATGAAAAAATGCCATATCCCGATATTCCGCCAACCGCGATCAGCACCGGATCGAACTTGTGTATATAATGATTTATGACCAATGAGAAAAAAGCGATGGAGGAATAGGTGATAAGATAAACTCCGCCGATATCGACAAGCGATAAGCCGATGGACACCAGAAAAAGCGGATAATAAAGAGAGAACAATTTATATCCGAACATCAGAAGGAAGTGCACCATGGACACATCGAAAGTGACTCTTTCCATTTTCGGAAGCCACGAGCGGAAACTGTGATGGTTTTCCAATATTCCCAGCATAATTGCATTTATATAAACTCGGTAAAAACTCGTAATTGATTCTCTTGATATGATAATTATACAGGTTTAGGAGAATAAAAAAAGAGGCAATTTTCGGATATTTCCATATGTTGCCCCTCGCATTCTTTTACTTGAATGTGCGACACTGTTAATTCTCGTTCCTGATCCTTTCTGCAATTTTTTCTGAGACGAATTTGGCAGAATCTCCGATCCTCATCATTTGATAGGAAGTTGCGCCTTCATGGCTCATCAGGAGCTTGCCTAATATTTTGGCCGCTCCTTCATAGTCTTGCACTTTAAACAACAATCTGTCTATCTCTTCGATCTTTTCTCCATACTTTTCTCCGATAGTTTTCTTTTTGGCCATTTTCATTTCACCTCATCATCCATGCTTTTCTTTCAATATCCGCTCCAGCAATTCCGGATCGTTCTTTTTCAGATCTTCCATAACCTCGTCCATTGTGATCGTCGAGGCTGTTTTTGTATCTTTTTTATCTTTTTTTTCAGGCATTATTTTTCTCCTGCGATGTTTTCAAACCGTCAAACCGAATTCCCACCAAAAGACCAGCTTGACTTTATATTGTAAATATTCGGATCAAAATGTCAAGAAAAAAGCCATCAATCAAATTGATAGCTTACTGCTCCTGGATCGGAGGCGGCCATTCGCTTTCGTCAAATTCCTTCCCGCAATTACCACAGACTATTTTATATGCGACAATGACGCCATTTTTTTCGATCGGGTCGCAAAAAACCGACCCTTTGCATTTCGGACATGCATCCTTCTGGATGCCTACGTTCTTGAATATCATTTTATCCTCCGAATCACAGTTTACTCCGTATTCCGAAAAAATCAATAGCCATGGACCTTTTTATTTCATTCCGGATTTTTTATAAACATAATCATCATAATTCCCGAGATATTTCGTGACGGCGTTGTCTTTCACTTCCCAAATGACATTGCAAACCTTTTCCAGGACTTCGCGGTCATGCGAAACCAGGACTATGGGTCCGCCAAAGTTTTTGAGAACTTCAATGACGCAATTCTTGCTCTCGATGTCGAGATGATTCGTGGGCTCATCCAGAAATAGTATGTTGGATTCGTTTAGGATGAGCTCGGCGATCGCCACTCTTGCCCGCTCCCCGCCTGAAAGATCCGAGACATTCTTGAAAACATCGTCCTTCACGAAAAGAAGGGAACCCAGAATGTTGCGGATGTCCTGATGGCTGGCGCCGGTCTTTTCCGTGACCTCGTCAAAAATGTTCTTCGTGGGGTCCAACTCCTCGTGCGACTGCGCATAGTAGCCGATCTTCACGCTGCCGGAAACTTTGACCTTTCCGTCCAATGGCTCGAGTTTTCCAAGCAGTGTTTTGAGAAGCGTCGACTTTCCTGCGCCATTCGCGCCGATGATCCCGATCTTGTTTTCTTTCCAGATCTCCCAGGTTCCTTCCATGATCGCCAGCGGATATTCTTTTACGCCGAAAAACAGGTTCTCAATAACCATTACCCTCTGCGGAAGGCTTTTTCCGAAATTCAAATTGATCCGGATCTTCTTTTTTTCTTCTTCGGGCTCTTCGATCTTTTCCATTTTGTCGAGCAGCTTGAGACGGCTTTGCACCGCCCTGGCTTTCGTCGCCTTGTAGCGGAAACGCTCGATGAATTCTTCCTGTTCCTTGAGATATTTTTGCTGCCTCTTGAAAGCCTCGGATTCGGCATTCTTGATAGCTTCCTTTTCAATCAGATAGTTCGAATAGTTGCAGAAATATCTTCTCGATTCTTTCTTTCTCAGGTCGAAAATATTCGTGCATATAGAATCCAGGAATCTCTTGTCGTGGGAAACGATAACGATCGCCATTTTCCAATCCATAAGGAATTTTTCCAGCCATTCGATGGTCGCAAGATCGAGATGGTTGGTCGGCTCGTCCATGATGAGCAAGTTGGGCCTTGTTAAAAGTATTTTGGAAAGCGCGAGGCGCGTCCGCTCGCCTCCGGAAAGCGATTTCACTTCCCTCCCCCAATCATCCTCCGGAAAATTGAATTTCTTCAAAGTTTCCTCCGCGATATTTTCATATTCATATCCGCCTAGCTTTTCAAATTCTTCCACGACTTTTCCATATTCCGCTATCTTCTCATCGAGGTCCTTTCTCTTGGTGTCTGACATTATTTTCTCATATTCCGTTTTTTGCGCCATAAGCTCTTTCATTTTGGGATCCGCCGTTTTGATCTCTTCCGCGATCGTGTTCTTGAGGGAATCCCAATGGGTCTCTTGCGGAAGATAGCCCACGCGAAGATCTTTGTCGCGATAGATCTCTCCGGCGTCGATCTCTTCAAGACCCATAATGATCTTGGTAAGAGTGCTTTTCCCTGCCCCATTCGGGCCGATGATCCCCAGGCGGTCGCGCGGACCCACGACCAAATCCACCCCGGAAAATATTTCTTTCGTCCCGAAGTATTTGGCGACTCCCGTGAGGATCACCAGAGGCCCATCCACCTCCGGAGCCTCGCTTTTATAGTTATCTATAAACATAAATTTTTTAAGTATTAAGTATTAAGTATGCATAATGCGTCATTCCGAGCGATCTGTTTCCTTAATGTCATCCTGAGGCGCGACCGGCGCAGAAGGATCCCACAATTTATTTCGCCCGACAATCAATGGGATTCTTCGCCAATGGCTCAGAATGACACGAATGCATCCCGCCCACAAAAAAACCCGCTTACACGTAATTTGTTTCATTGTTGCCCGAAACAGGCCGACAAAAAACAATTTACCTGCAAACGAGTCTTCGAACTTCAAACAAAACCACTCTCTCAGCAATCTGGAGCGTGTAAACATTAGGTTTTATGGTTATGGTTTTCATGAAGATATTGTAGGTGAAAAGGAAGATTTTGTCAATTTATAAAAAAATAAATGTTTTAAAAAAAATAACTGAACCTAAAGTTCTGGATTTTCCAGAACTTCGTATTCAATTATCTGTTTAGCCAGGCAATCAGCCAGAAAAGGCCGAAATTCAGGAATAGTATTGATATTGAGGTTGCTATATAGCGCGACGCCGTAACTGTCCTATGAAAACTTTCTTTTTCGATATATTTCGATAAAATCGGTAAGACCAGCGCCATAATCACTATAAATCCAAAGAATACCGGCCAATTCTGAGTGATGAGCAGATAGCCTGTAATAATATTATCCAGCCAATACGCCATCAAGCCGTATTTATTAAGTATCGCGAAACTCGCTCCAAACATCACGATTATTACCGCCGCCCAAGCGACGAATACAAATATGGCTCCATCTGTTTGTATCATTTTTATTATTCCTCCATCTGTTTCCACTTCTTCGCTTTTTGTCCTACGAATAAGACTTAACATTATACATTAATAATCATAAATGTCAATACCCCCATGTACTAGTGTCCAACAAAAATATTTCCAAAATAGAAAAAACCTCTAAGTTTAGATATAATTAGGATATCGCTCCAATTATTAACTTAATAAGGCTTTTTCTATGAATTATTCTAACACGATTTTCAA